>JBGSUY010000226.1:0-7030 GCA_041753195.1 Chromatiaceae bacterium | reverse complement strand
CCGCGAGCATGCCACCGGCGGCCCGCCCCAGGTGCCAGAGCCGGTTGATCCGACCCCGCGGCACCGCCAGGCCCCGCTTTGCGTCCGATGGATTCATGCTCTATCGTGATCCCCGAAAGCGCTTTCAGATCGCTCGGAAGTGGACGCCCCGGTCCACTTTGCAAGCCGCCGGTAGCCCCTTGGAGACACCAGATCCCATCACCTATCTCAGCCTGTCACGCGCCGCCCGACTCGCCGGGGTGACCCGCGCCGAGCTCCAGCGGCGCATCCGCCGGGGCGACATCGAGACCTTCGAGGGGTCGGTGGCCGTCCAGGATCTGCTGCGGATCTACCCCGCGGTGTCGCTCAACAACGACGAGGCCCTGGAGCGGGTAGAGCGGATCAAGTCCGACGCCCTGCCCAAGAGCTACGACGCGGACGCCGTGCTGCCGAGCCCCCAGGTCCTGGTCTCCCGCCTCAGGAAGCTGAGCGAGATGCTGGTAGAGCGGCTCTCGGCGCTCGGCGCGGCGGACGCGCTGCTCGACGAGGTGGGAGAACGGCTGGCGACCCTGAGCCGGGACCCTTCCCCCGAGGGGCTTGCGGTAGGCCTTGCGGAGACCCACGCCTGGTTCCAGGAGGCTCGGCAAGGGCTCGCCACCCGCTCGGCCGCGGACCTCCAGGCCCAACTCATCGCCAAGGACACCTTTCTGCGCATCATGGCCGCCACCGTCAAACTGATCCCCAGCGGACACGACTTCTTCGTTGAAGGCCAGGAGTCCATCCTGGACGCCTCGGTGCGCGCCGGGCTCAAGCTCAGCTACGGCTGCTCCAGCGGCAACTGCGGGACTTGCAAGGCGCGGTTGCTGAGCGGGGAGGTGTGGAAAATCCGCGACCACGACTATGTGCTGAGCGAGCGGGAGAAGCAGCTCGGCTACATCCTCACCTGCTCCAACACGGCGGTGACCGACGTAATGATCGAGGCGGCGGAGGCCCTCACGGTGGCCGACCTGCCCCATCAGGAGATCCGCGCCAGCCTGCGCAAGCAGGAGCGCATCGCCCCCAACCTGGTCTCCATCAACGTCCAGACCCCACGCACCCAGACCCTGCGCTTCATGGCCGGCCAGCGGGCGCGCCTCACCCTGGAGAACGGCGCCAGCCGGGAGCTGCCCATCGCGAGCTGCCCCTGCAACGGGCGGAACCTGTGGTTCTACGTGCGGGAGGCCGAGGACGCCTTCGCCAGGACCATCTTCGCTGGGCTCCAGCCTGGGCACATGGTCAAGGTGGAGGGGCCCCAGGGGGACTTCGTGCTGCGGGAGGACTCTCCAGAGCCGGCGGTCTTCGTGGCCATCGGCGACGGCATCGGCCCCATCAAGAGCCTGATCGAGCACGCCGTCTCCATCGACTCGATCGAGTCCTTCCACCTCTACTGGGGGACCAAATACCCGGAGGGCCACTATCAGGGGAAGTGGGGGCGGGCGCTCAAGGAGTCCCTAGACAACTTTCACTTCACCCCGCTGCTGAGCGCCAACCCGCAGGACCTGATCGCGGTTGTCCGCTCCGATCTGCCGGAGCTCGGTGCCTTGCGGTTCTACCTGGCTGGTCCGGCCGTGGACATCGAGGCCGTGCGCGCGGGACTGCGGGGCTTCGGGGTGGCCGACGATCGGCTGGCCTTGGAGGTGACCACGACCTGACCGGGCCCCAAGCGTCTCGAATGAGGTCTCGACTGAGCCTGATGGTCAGGCCGCCCGGGGCCGATTCTGTCGGGGCGGCAGGAAGACGGTCCCCTTGCCGAAGCGGTTGATGGCGAACCGCCTGACCCATTCGGGGGCGTCCGCGTAGAGTCGCAGGTACGTGAAACCCAGACCACCGCGCTCCATGGATGCAATCCAGGTCTCGAATTCTTGCTCGGATTTCATCGGCCCCTCCCCCTTCGATCACGTCCGACTCGGCCAAACCCCTACCGAGGAACGGACACTCGTCAGCCCAAGGTGTTCCCGACACAGTGTGGACCAAGGTCGGCGACCGCGACGGTCGGCACGGACCACGGGGCGCGTTAACCCGACGAGGTGCATGCCGGTCCCGGAATCGAGGCTACCAGCGGGGCCTGAGCCGAGGGCCCTGCGCCGCCCCGAGGTCCCTCATTCAGCCATCGCGCCGCGCCCCGGGTACCGCTGCAGGAGCAGCATGTAGTTCACACCCAGCCAGCGCGTGTAGCTGAACACGCGGTTGAAAGGGTTGACCCGGACCCCGGTCTGGTCCAGCAGCCGGAACTGACCACCCAAGGCCCCCAAGACCTCGCCCGGACGCACGAGCTTGCGGTAGTGATGGGTTCCGCGGGGCAGCCAGCGGAGTACCACCTCGGCGCCGAAGATGGCGATGAGGGCGGCGGGGGGGGTGCGATTGATCGTGGCCACCAGCATGAGCCCTCCAGGGCGCACCAAACGGCCGCAGTCGGCGAGAAAGTCCGGCAGCCCGTCCACGTGCTCCACCACCTCCATGTTAAGGACCAGGTCGAAGGCCTCTCCCGCCGCCGCCAGGTCGGCGGCGCTGGCCAGCCGATAGTCGATCTCGAGCCCACTCCCCTGGGCGTGCATCCGGGCCACCCGGAGGTTCTTCTCGGTCACATCGACCCCCAGCACGCGACCGCCCAGGCGAGCCACGGACTCGCTCAGAATGCCCCCGCCGCAGCCGATGTCGAGCACGCTCAGCCCTGCGAGAGGCCGATGTGCCTGGGCGTCCAGGCCCAGCGCCTGGGCCACCCGGTCGCGGATGTACCCCACCCGAAAGCCGTTCAGCCGATGCAGCGGCCAGAAGGGGCCCTCCGTATCCCACCAGCGATGGGCCAGTCGCTCGAAGTAGGCGACCTCGTCCGGGTCGATGCTGGTGGCATTCAGGGTTTGGGTCGCCATAGCCCGGTCGCCTCTCGGGTTGCTCCTGACGGCATAAGGTCGTTCCGCGGCCAGCCTTTACAACCGTCGCCACCGGACCTGCTGCTTGGCGGTCCGGTCCGACCCCGGCGGGATCCGCGGGTCCTTACACAAACGGCAGGGCGGGCATACCCCGGCTCGCCGCCAGGTAGGCGCTCGATTGTATCTCCGTCAGTCGGCTGAGCAGGCGCTCGTGGGGAAACTGGGGGATACCCCCAGGGTAGAGCCCCTCCACCGGTGCCTGGGCCCACAGCACCAGCTTGACCCGCTGGTCGTAGAGCTCGTCGACCAGGTGGACGAAACGCCTCGCCTCGGCCTCCCGATCCGGGGTCAGGACCGGAACCCCGGAGAGCAGCAGGGTGTGGTATTGCCGGGCGATTTCGATGTAGTCGGAGACCGACCTCGGGGTCCCGCACAGGGCGTCGAAGTCGCACCAGATGACATCGGTCCCCAGGCGCCGGACCGGGAAGGTGCGCCCGTTGAGCTCGAGCTGGTGAACAGACCGTGCGTGCCCGCCGGTAAGTTGGGCGAAGTAGTCGGCAAGCCGCGCCTCCCCCGACTCGGGATCGAAATACACACCCGCCTTCTCAAGCGCACGCAATCGGTAGTCGCTGCCTCCGTCCAACTCGAAGACGCTGGTATGCCTTTGGATGAGCTCGATGGCAGGGAGGAACAGGGCCCGCTGGAGTCCGTTGCGGTAAAGGTCCTTGGGGTGACTGTTGGAGGTGGTGACCAGGGTGAGTCCGCGGGAGAACAGGGCCCCTAGCAGCCGGTGCAAAATCATGGCATCGGCAATATCGGTGACGACGAGCTCGTCCAGGCAGAGGACACGGACCGCCCGCCGCCACTGGCCCGCTACCAGTTCCAAGGGGTCAGGCTGCTTCGGCAGGCCTGCCATGGCGTCGTGTATGCCGCGCATGAAGTGATGAAAATGCAGCCGGCGCTTGTCGGCCACCGGGAGCGCATCGTAGAACCAGTCCATCAGGAAGGTCTTGCCACGCCCAACCCCACCCCAGAGGTAGAGCCCGAGGACCGGGTCTAGCGGTCCCCGGCGCCGACGCAGGCGCGCGAGCAGCCCGGCTTGGTGCCTGGCCCCCGACGCTTCCGAAAGCTGAACCTGGAGGGCAGACAGCAGGCGAAACGCCTCTTCCTGGGCCGCGTCCAGGGGTTGCGGCGCCGGCCAGCTCGGCCCGATAGCGGAGTCGCTGGGGATTGGATCCGGGGCGGACACAGAGCGCGTGGGGTCAATCAGGTACGAAGCCGCGGCGTCGGTTTTCAGCACCCGACGGCGCCAGGGATCCGAGCGGGTCTGTCACTGCCACGGTGCCTGAATTCCCCTGCAAAGGCCGGGTGACATTAGTAGGGTTTTCTAATATTGTATCGGTCTTCTTGGACTCTAGCCCCGTGGAGCCCTGCCATACGGGCGCCCGCGAGACCAGCTCAATCCTCCGGAAACATCCCAGATGCTGCAAAAGCTCAAGCGCTTAACAACCTCCCTGCTTCCGGTCGACTCCGATCGCCGGGGGGAATGCAACCGCTGCGGCGCCTGTTGCAAGCTGCCTTACCCCTGCCCCTTCCTGCGCTTCGACGATCAAGGACTGAGCAGCTGCGCCGTCTACCATCTGCGCCCGCCGAGCTGCCGAAAATACCCGAGAACCGCCTCGGAGCACATCACCCAGGAACAGTGCGGCTACTATTTCGAGCAGTCGGCTTCGGTCCCGGTCGCGGCACCGATCCTCGACCCCTCGGCCAACCGCTGAGCCATCTGCCCGGTCCAACGAATCGGGCCAGCGGATTCGGACCCACCTGAGTCCCGAGCCCGGCCCATCCCGGCTCGGCGCCGGGGTGAAGTCAAGAGACGCGATCAAATGCCGTCCTGGCATTTCAACGGCGCCGCCCGAAGACGCGGTTGCCGAGTCGCCCCATTTTCAGCCACTTAGGTTCCTCAAAATGGCGGTGCGTCCGTTCCCCGCACGGGAAGCGCGACGAACCAGTGCGTCCCTCAGTCCAGCTGGTCGTAAGCGTCCAGGTCCAGCTGGAGCAGCACGGCCTTCCGGAGCAGCTTGCGTTCTTTCTGAACCGTCGCCCGAAGTCGCGCCACCTCGGACTCGAGTGCCGCCAGGCGACCCTCCCAGTCCCCCGCCGGGACGGCTCTGGAAACGGCCATCTCGGATTTCGCACCTGGCGGCGCCACTGGGCGCACCGGCTCGCCCGGCTCGGAGCGCCCGACCTCCCGCCGCAGCTCCTCTACCACGATCTGCACGTCCTCCGCCGACAGGGCGTGGCGGCCCTCGATGCAGCCGAACAGCATCAGTCGGTCGCACAAGGCGTTGATGCGCCGCGGCACCCCCTCTGTGTACTCATAGATCGCGGTGAAGACCTTGGGGTCCAACTCTGGGTCGTTACTCCAATCCACGCGTTGAAGCCGAAACTCGATGTACTCCCGCGTCTCCTGTGCGGTGAGGGGCTCCAGGTGGTAGGCGGCGATGATGCGCTGGCGCAGCTGCTCCATGTCGGCGCCCTGGAGGGTCCGACGCAGCTCCTCCTGGCCCAGTAGAAAACTCTGGAACAGGGAGCGGCCCTCAATCTGGAAGTTGGCGAGCATCCGTAGCTCCTCCAGGGACCCGGCGGGGAGGTTCTGGGCCTCGTCGACCACCAGGAGGATGCGCCTCCCCTCGGCGAAGCGGGTGCGGGCGATGACCTCCAGGTTGTGCAGCAGGGTGGCCTTGTTCATGCCCTCGTGGGCCAGCCCGAAGGAGGCGCAGACCATGCGTAGCATGTCCTCCGCCTCCACCTGGGTGGTCACCAGCTGGGCGGCCATGATGTCCCGGCCCTCCAGCTCGCTGAACAGGTTGCGCACCAGCATGGTCTTGCCGGTGCCAATCCCGCCGGTGATCACGATGAAGCCCTCCCCCTGCTCCAGGCCGTAGCGCAGATAGGCCATGGCCCTGTGGTGACCCTGGCTCTCGAAGTAAAAGCGCTGATCAGGGGTCAGCTGGAAGGGCTTGCCGCTTAGGCTGTAGAAGGCGTCGTACATAGAGGCTCGGGACCCTGTGGTAAGTAACGGTCTGGCAGAGAAATATGCAGAGCAGCGCTGGATCCTATGGGTCCCCGCTTCAAATGCACCCAAGACCGAGGTGCCACTGTCCAATCCGCTTCAGGGCGGCCGCGATCTCTTCCTCTCCGCGCGTGTAAGCGAAACGCAGGTGGCGCGCCGCCTCATGTTCGCCGAAATCCGCCCCAGGCGTCACCGCGACCGCCGCCTCCTCGAGCAGGCGCGTGGCATAGGTCATGGAGTCCATCGCCACCGGGTCCGGGAGTGCGGCATAGACGTAGAAGGCCCCGGAGGGCTCAACCTCCACCCGAAAGCCCAGGTCCCGTACCCCCCGGAGCAAGAGCCGACGCCGCCGCTCGAAGGTCTGGCGGCACCCCTCCAGGATCGCGTCGGTCGCTGGGTCGAAGGCGGCGCAGGCCGCGTGCTGGGCCAGGGTACCGGCGGCGATGAACAGGTTCTGGGCGATACGTTCCAAGGTCGCAACCGAGTCCATGGGCGCGACCACCCAGCCCACCCGCCAGCCGGTCATCCCGAAATACTTAGAACAACTGTTGACGACGAAGACCCCCTCCTCCCCCAGGGTCAGGGCACTCGGGGCCCCCACCCCATAGACCAGTCCCTGGTAGATCTCATCCAGGATCAGGGCGGCCCCGCGCTCCCGACAGAGGGCGTGAAGCTCGGCGAGCTCGGTCCCCGAGAGTACGGCGCCGGTGGGATTGGAGGGCGAGGCCACCAGGAGGGCCCGGATCCCCGGGACCCAGGCGTGTTCTGCCAGGGCCCGGGTAAGCTGATAGCCGCTCTTCGGACCCACCGGCACAGCAATGGGCGCACCCCCAGCCAGGCGCACCACCTGCCGGTAGCAAGGATAGGACGGGTCGGCGATCAGGATGCGCTCGCCGGGGTCGAGAAGGGCGAGCAGAACCAGTTGCAGCGCACCCGATGCACCCGGGGTGATTAGAATGCGGGCTGCGTCCACCCGAACCCCGAGGCGCCGCCCGTAGTAGTCCGCGATGGCCTCCCGGAGCCGGGGCAAGCCGGCGGCCGGGGTGTAATGGGTGTGACCCGCCGC
>JBGSUY010000225.1:0-3352 GCA_041753195.1 Chromatiaceae bacterium | reverse complement strand
ACTCTAACCCAAGTGGGGGTGTTTTTCACCCGGCGTTCCGACCTTAGACCGCGCGCGCCCTGGTGATGGTCTCGTAGGCCCGGCGGATCTCTTGGGTGCGCTGGGAGGCCAGCTTGAGGGCCTCCTCCGGAGCCCCGCGGGAGACCAGCTTGTCCGGATGGTGGCGGTTCATGAGCCGGCGATAGGCCCGCTTCACCTCGGACTCGCTCGAGCCCGGCTCCACGCCCAGGGTGGCGTAGGCCTGTGCCAGGGACTGGGCCGATGACACACCGGTCCGCTTACCCCTGGTCCCCGGGCCTCGCCCTGTGGGTCCCGACCCTGCGGAGCCGCCGGAGGACCAGGCCCCCTTGAGGACCTGCTGCTGCAGCAGAATCAGGCGCTCCAGGCGACCGAAGGTGGTGGCCGGGACCTGGAGCGCGCGCCGGATCCGCTCCAGGACCTCACGCTGCGCAGGGGCGGGGACGCCATCCGCGTAGGCGGCCCCCATCTGCACCTCCAGGAAGATCTGCCGCAGGGGCCCCTGCCCAAGGCCCACCTGGCGCAACTCCGCCAGCGCCGGCAGCAGCTCGAAGTCCGGGTCCTTGCCCTGGTTAAAGAACAGTATGGCCGCCCGGCGCAGGGCCGGCGTGAGCCCCATGCGTCCCATCACGGACTCCGCGAAGGCGATCTCCGCCTCGCTGACCCGCCCGTCGGATTTGGCCAGATGGCCCATCACGGCGAAGGTCGTCTCCAGAAAACGCTCCTGGAGCCGGGCCCGATCCCCGGCCCGCGAACCACCGAATAGGTCGGTGCGCGCCGCGCCCCGGTCCAGCCCGTGTCCCAGCACCACACCCAAGAGCGCACCGAAGGGCCCACCCAGCGCCAGACCGACCGCGCCGCCGAGGGCCTTGCCCCACCAGCCCATGACCCCCTCGCTACTTGCCCCTGAGGTATTGCTCGTCGCTGAATGAATAGACCCACTGAGGCTTGAAGGCCACGAGCACGGCCAGGAGCCAACCATTCAACATCGCCTCTGGGAGGAACATCAAGGGGAAGAAGGGCAGGACCGTCTGATCCAGTTCAGCGAAGCTGTAGGCGCCGCTCGCCACCAGGAGCCAGGCGGCCAGGTAGCCCGAGGCGACCCCCACAAAGCCGGCGGTCAGGAAGCCGTTGACCAGGACATAGACGAAGAAGTGCTTGGGCAGATACCAGCGGATCAGGATCAAGAGGGCTTGCGTCAGGGTGATCGGCACCACCCCGCTGACCAGGGCGTTCAGGGCGAAGCCCTCCCAGCCGGTGCCGGCGTTGAGGGTCACGCCGATCAGCACCAGGGTGACGGCGATGACCGCGAGGGACCAGCCAAACATCAGGGTGATCGCGGTCACCCCGAGCAGGTGAAAAGACAGCCCCGGCTGGACCTGGGCCTCCATGTGCCATAGGAGCAGGAGGGCCACGGTGGTGCCCAAGAAGACATGGATCTGCTCCGAGTCCCGGAACTTGCGCCAGGGGGCGATGCGCAGCGCGGCGAGCAGGGCCAGACCGAACAGGATGTTGAGGGTCCAGAGGACAAAGGGGGTGAAGAGTGCGCCGTCGATCGTCATGTTGAGGCCCATTGCGGACGAGGCCGCGGGTGCAAAGATTAGGACACAGGATCGGCGGGCGTCGTCCCCGCCGCATTGCCAACGGTCAACCCGCAGCGGTCAACCAGCAAAGCTACCACTCACGAGGAGAACGCCATGCAGCACAGACCCCTGGGTCGCACCGGCATCGACGTCAGCGCCCTCGCCCTGGGCACCATGACCTTCGGCGAGCAGAATAGTGAGGCGCAGGCCCACGCCCAGCTCGATCGGGCCCTCGCCGCAGGCATCGACTTTATCGACACGGCCGAGATATACCCGGTTCCGCCCCGGGCGGAGACCCAGGGGTTGACGGAATCCTACATCGGCAATTGGCTCTCCGCCCGTCGTTGCCGCGATCGGGTGATCCTTGCCACCAAGGTGGCGGGCCCCGGGGACTGGATCAACTGGCTGCGGGGCGGGGGTCACCGCCTGGACCGGCGCAACATCGAGGCGGCCCTGGAGAACAGCCTGCGCCGACTGCGTACCGACTACGTGGACCTCTACCAGCTCCACTGGCCGGACCGGGAGACCAACTACTTCGGCAAGCTGGGGTTCAGCCCCGCCCAGGACGACCAGAGCGTCCCTCTGCTGGAGACCCTGGAGGTCCTTGGAGACCTGGTCAGGGCAGGCAAGGTACGCGCCGTCGGCGTCTCCAACGAGACCCCTTGGGGCCTCATGCGCTACCTGGCCCTGACCGAGCAGCACGGCCTGCCGCGCATGGCCAGCATCCAGAACCCCTACAGCCTGCTGAATCGCAGCTTCGAGATCGGGCTCGCCGAGGTGGCCATCCGGGAGCAGTGCGGGCTGCTCGCCTATTCACCCCTGGGCTTCGGGGTCCTCTCCGGAAAGTACCTGGGTGGGCAGCGGCCGGCGGGGGCCCGCCTCACCCTGTTCGAGCGCTTCAACCGTTACTCCAACCCCGGGTCCGATCGGGCGACGGCCCGATACGTGGAGCTGGCCCGACGCCATGGCCTGGACCCGGCCCAGATGGCCCTGGCCTGGGTCACCAGTCGGCCCTTCACCACCAGCAACATCATCGGAGCCACCACCCTGGAGCAGTTGGAATCGAACATTAGCAGCGCAGACCTCAGCCTATCCGACGAGGTCATCGCCGAGATCGAGGCCATCCACCAGGAACAGCCAAACCCGGCGCCCTAAGGAAGGGTCGAGGGAATGAGGACCCACCCATCTTTCAGCGTGATAGGTACCGGGACGAGATGGGCGCCGAGGCAGGGACCCCGGACGCACTCGCCCGTCTCCGGCAGGAACAGGGCGCCGTGCAGGGCGCACTGGATCAGCTCTCCGGTGAGATCCAGGAACTGGCCGGGCAGCCAGTCGAGGGGGGCGCCGGTATGGGGGCAGCGGTTGCGGTAGGCGTAGACCTGGCCACCCCGGCGCACCAGGAGGCACTCGATCAGGCCGTCCGGCGTCGGGAGCTCGAACCCGCGGCTGCCCGGGTCCGTCAGCTCGTCCAGGCGGCAGGTGGGAGAGCCCTTCACTCCGGAATCAAGTTATTGGTCCGCAAATGAACGCGAATGAAGGCAAATAATGCGAAGGGAGAGGGGCGCCTTACCCGCCCGGTCGCTGATCGCAGGACGAGGGCGACCCCCGGCCTTACAGCTTCTCACCACTCGTGACTCGCTACTTGCCACTCATCGGAACCCCTCCGCACGGGCGGCATCGACCAGCCCCGATAGCCCGACCCGGCCGCACTTGATGCCGGCCAGCCGGACCGCCCTGTTGACGGCCTCCGC
>JBGSUY010000224.1:0-1961 GCA_041753195.1 Chromatiaceae bacterium | reverse complement strand
GAGCCCGCCGACGGTGCGCAAGTGGCGTCAGCGCGACGACAGCGCGGACCGCTCCCATTGCCCCCAGCGCTTGCAGACAACCCTCTCGCCGGCCCAGGAAGCGATCGTGGTGGCCCTGCGCCGGACCTTGCTGCTGCCCCTCGACGACCTGCTGGCCGTCACCCGCGAGTTTGTCTGCGAGGACGTCTCGCGCTCCGGCCTGGACCGCTGCCTGCGCCGCCACGGGGTCTCGGATCTCAAGGCCCTGATGCCCCAGGAGGACGCCCCCAAGGCCGCAATCAAAGCCTTCAAGGACTATGAGCCCGGGTTCGTCCATGTGGACCTGAAGTACCTGCCCCAGATGCCCGATGAGGAGGCGCGCCGCTACCTGTTCGCCGCCATCGACCGCGCTACCCGCTGGGTTTACGTGGAGGTGCTCCCCGAGAAGTCCGCCGCGTGCGCCCAGGGCTTCCTGCAGCGCCTCCTGAAGGCCGCCCCCTTCCAGGTGACCAAGGTGCTGACCGACAACGGCAAGGAGTTTACCGATCGCTTCTGCGCCACCGGCCAGCGCCAGCCGACCGGCAAGCATCCCTTCGACCAGGTCTGTGCCGACCACGCCATCGACCATCGTTTGATCAAGCCCCGCCACCCCCAAACCAACGGCATGGTCGAGCGCTTCAACGGCCGCATCAGTGAGGTCCTCGCGACCCGGCGCTTCCGCTCCGGGGAGCACCTCGAAGACACCCTGCTGCGTTACGTCAGCATCTACAATCACCATATCCCGCAACGCGCCCTCGGCCATATCAGCCCCGTAGAGGCACTCCACGAGTGGTATCAAAAGAATCCAGAACTGTTTGTTTCAGATGTAAACAATCTCCCGGGTCTTGACAGGTAGGATCCGATTTCCAAATAGCGATAGCGAAACTGGTCCTGCTCCACGAAAAGCCTCAGCGTTTCGAGGGCCACTCGATCAGCGGGTGTCGTTTGTGAAGAGATCTTGAATCCGGAGATATCAAGTTTCATAGCTGCATGTCGTTCGGCTTCGTCTCGCTGAGAATAACACGACACCGAAGCCCAAGTGGCGGTAGCGCAGATGCCGAGCCGGTAGGGTTCTACCCCATCGGCCAATGGCCGTTCCGGAAGCGTGCGCGAGGTCGCACGCGGCGTGGTGCCCTCTCCCCTCCACGGGCTGACCCGGCCGGGATTCCCCCACACTATGACCCACTGCCCGCGCGGGGGTAAGCTGCCAGCTGCCGCCGTTCGATCCCCCGCTCTGGAAACGCGGATCCAGGCCGTCTTCGGGATACCGCTTCAGGTCAGTTGCTCGGCAGACTATGCGCTCGCCAGGGGGAAACGGCGCGGAGGGGAAACGGGGGGGACGGAGGAAACGGCAGGGACTGAAACGGGGACAGACAATGGAACGGAGACAGACAATGTTTTCCGCTAGACTGACCCCAGGTTCACTTTTCGTGCGAGCAGGTCTCGTGGCCGATCCCGGCGCCTACCCTTGGTCGAGCTACCGCACCAATGCCCTCGGCGTACCCGACCCCTTGCTGACGCCGCACCCGCTGTATGGCGGCCTGGCAGAAACCGATGAGGCGCGCCGAGCCGCTTACCGGGACCTATTCGCCGAGGCGATCGCCCAGGACGTGCTAACGGAGATCCGAACCGCGACACATGGTGGCTTTGCCCTGGGCAGGGAACGGTTCCAGCGGGAGATCGCGGTCATGCTCGGGCGCCGTACTTGGCGCGGCCGACCGGGTCGACCGAAATAGCCAGCGCCGGAAGCAGGCCAGATCGAGCTGCCAGTCTGAAGACGGCGAGGTCGGCATTCCTTGGCGTTATCGAAAAACGTTGTCCGTCCCCGTTTTGCCAGTCGCCGCCGAGCATGACCGCCTCGATCCGCGCGACGGCGGCGGCCCCGGGGAGTCCGGTCTTGGGGCCGACCGCGACGCCGCCCTGGTCGATGAAACGCAGGACCG
>JBGSUY010000223.1:0-5539 GCA_041753195.1 Chromatiaceae bacterium | reverse complement strand
CGTCGGCCGGCAGGACATAGACCCGGTGGCCCTCCGTCTCGAGGGCAGGGCGCACCGCCCGCGCCCGGGCCATGTCGTCCTCATAGCCGTCCCGCAGGGCGGAGAAGGCGGGATCGTCGGCGATGAAGTCCAAGGGGTCGGCGTAGGGGCTCAGGCGGCGGTAGAGGGCGTCCGGGGCAAAGTGGAGGTCCGCCACCTCGGCCCCGTAGCCGTTGTAGTTGATGTAGATGCCGAGGTCGCGGAGCTGCCCCAAGGCGTCTTCCCCCAACCCTAGGGTTTCGGCTGCCCGCCGCGCGGCGCTGTCGAAGTTGTCACCGAAGGTCCCCACCACCGCCCAGGCCCGGTGGCGCCCGCCCAGGTACTCGTCCACCAGCAAGCTGGTGCCCTTGTCGGGCAGGGTCTCCACATAGCAGTGGAAGTTGGGGTGGCTCGGGATCTCACCCGGGAAGTGGTGATCGAAGTAGCGCACCCGCGCCCCGGTGGCCAACACCCGGTCCAGGGCGGCGCGGTTCTTGTCCAGGGAGACGTCAAGTACGGTCACCTCGTCCCCCGCACCGGTGCTCACCCGGGCGAGCAGCCCGATGTCGCGCTTCACGCCTGTGACCAGGACGCTGTCCCTGGGCTCGGCCAGCCGCAGCTGCTGGAGGGCACAGATGCCGTCTGCGTCACCATTGAAGACGTCGTAGTGGGTCATGGTCTGCCCTCGGGCCTGTTGTAGAAGTCGCGGTCCATTATCCACTTCCCCCCTGGAGCAGCCAAATCAAGCCCGAATCAGCGAGATCCGGCCACGCCGGCATTGCTCGGCCGGGGTCGGGACGGTAGACTTTTGGGTCTACCAGTCGGTCCATGCACGTGCCGCGGCCCCCTGGGGATCAAGCCCCGGCGTCTCGCCGCAAGATCCCGTTCGGCCTTCGACCCGGCCAACGCGCCCCCCATCTTTCGACTTTCTCACTCTGGAGCCCCCATGGCGATCGAACGTACCCTCTCCATCATCAAGCCCAACGCCGTCGTCAAGGATGCCATCGGCGCCATCCTGGACCGCTTCGAGTCCAAGGGGCTCTCCATCGTCGCGGCGCGCATGCTGCATATGAGCCGGGAGCAAGCCTCCGCCTTCTATGCGGTGCACCAGGGCAAGCCCTTCTTCGACGAGCTGGTAGGCTTCATGATCTCAGGTCCTGTCATGGTCCAAGTACTGGAGGGTGAGGACGCCGTGGCCAAGAATCGGGAGATCATGGGCGCCACCAACCCGGCAAATGCAGCACCTGGGACCATCCGCGCGGATTTCGCCGATTCCTTCACCGAGAATGCGGTGCACGGCTCAGATTCCCCCGAGAACGCCGAGGTGGAGGTCGCGTTCTTCTTCCCGGAGGGCGTCTGCCCCCGCACCCGCTGAGGTCCGACGACCTGCGAGCATCCGCCCAAGGGCATCTGCCAAAGAGCATTTGATGGACACTTCCGTCGCCCGGCCCAACCTGCTGGACCTGGACCTTGCGGACTGCGAGGCCCTGGTGCTTGGCCTCGGCTCCAAGTCCTTCCACGGGCGCAACCTGTTCAAGTGGATCCACAAGCACGGCGTCCTGGACCTTGACGCCATGACGGACATACCCAAGGGTCTGCGCGCCGCCTTGCACGATGCCGCGGAGCTGCGCCTGCCGCGCATCATCCACACCCAGCCCTCGGCGGACGGCACCGTCAAGTGGGTCATGGAGTTGGAGGACGGGCAGCGGGTGGAGACGGTGCACATCCCCGAGGAGGGACGCTCCACCATTTGCGTCTCCTCCCAAGTGGGCTGCGCCCTGGACTGCGCCTTCTGCGCCACCGCCCGTCAAGGGTTCAACCGAAACTTGAGGGTCGGCGAGATCATCGGCCAGGTCTGGCACGCCGCCCGAGCGCTTGGCGAGCCCCCCTCCAACGTGGTCATGATGGGCATGGGGGAGCCGCTGGCTAACTTCGAGGCGGTGGTCAAGGCCATGGCCATCATGCAGGATGACCTGGCCTACATGGTCTCCAAGTACCGGGTCACCCTGAGCACCTCCGGCATAGTCCCGAACATTTATCGGTTGCGGGAACAGAGCGACGTCTCCCTGGCCGTCTCCCTTCACGCACCAAACAACGCCCTGCGGGACATCCTGGTCCCCATCAACCGGAAATACCCTCTCGAGGAGCTGCTCCCAGCCTGCCGCGCTTACATCGCCGGAGACAAGCGCCGGCGAATCACCTGGGAGTACGTGATGCTAGACGGCGTCAACGACAGCGTCCACCACGCCAAGCAGCTGATCCGCCTCCTGGAGGGCATCCCCTCCAAGCTCAACCTGATTCCCTTCAACCCGTTCCCCGACAGCGGGTTCGGCACGACGAAGCCTGAGCAGCTGGAACTCTTTCGCCAGCGGCTGATGCGCTCGGGGCTGCTCGCCTTCACCCGCAAGACCCGGGGCGACGAGATCGCGGCCGCCTGCGGCCAGTTGGTGGGACGCGTCCAGGACCGCACCCGCCGCCTGGGTCGTCCGGTGCCGGCACCCCTCACCCAAGGGGGAGTCCCACTGCCATGATCGCGTTCAGAACGTTTCGGGGTCTGGCCTTAGCTCTACTCCTCGTTAACCTTGGGCTCGCTCTGGCGGGATGCAGCGGCAAACAGACCAAGGAGGGCGAAAACCCGCTCGGTCTCGACGCGGAGAACAGCCCGGGGGATCTCTACGTGGCTATGGCCGCCGAGTACTACCGGCTGGGTCAGCTGGAGCCGGCCCTGCGGCGGGCCGAGCAGGCCATCGCGGAGGATCCAAAGAACCCCCGCGCCCACTACATGCTCGCCGTCATCTACCAGCAGATCGGCCAGGCCCAGCGCGCGGACGAGAGTTTCAAGCGGGCGCTGGAGCTCTCCCCCAACAATTCAGACATCCGCAATGCCTACGGCACCTTTCACTGCAACCAGAAGCGCTACGCTGAGGCGGATGCCCAATTCGCCAAGGCCCTGGAGAATCCGCTCTATTCCACACCCTGGGTGGCCATGACGAACGCGGGAACCTGCGCCGCCAGCGCCGGCAATCCGACCAAGGCGGAGTCCGCGTATCGGCGCGCCCTCAGCGCCAATCCGCGGTTCGGCCCCGCCTTGATTAAAATGGCGGAGATCGATTACAAGCGCGGCGACGCTAAGGGCGCCAAGGGCTACCTGGACCGCTACTTTCAATCCAACACACCGACGCCCTACGCCCTGTTACTCGGCGTCAGGACGGAGCTTAAGCTTGGCAACAAGACGGGGGCGGCCACCTATGAGCAGGTGCTGCGTAAGAACTTTCCAAACGCGCGAGAAACCCTCGAGCTGTAGCGAGGCGTGACCGATGAACCCCATTCAAGCGATGAGCCCGGACGACCAGAATGTCGTTGAATTCGCGGAGTCGCCGGGGCGCCGCCTGCGCGTCCAGCGCCAATCCAAGGGCTGGGAGATCGAGCGCATCGCCTCCCAGCTCCATCTGCGCCCCCACCTGGTGGAGGCCCTGGAGCAAGACCGCTTCCACGAGTTGCCGGGGCCCGTGTTCGTCATGGGCTACCTGCGCAACTATGCGCGGCTGTTGGGCCTAGACCCAGAGCCCCTAATCAGCGCCTACCGGGCCGCCAACCCCAGTCAGGAGCCGCGCGCCCCCTGGGTGAGCGGCTCCCCCAAGCCCGAGGTCGGCAGCGGCCACATTCTGGTGCGTCTGGTGAGCCTGGGCCTCTTCCTGGCGGTCATCGGCATGCTGGTGCTCTGGTGGCAAAACCGCCCCGACCCCCTGCCCGAATCCGGCCTCGGTGTCGAGGCCCCCGGGCTGCCCCTGTTACCCCGGGACGAGCTCACAGACGGCATGCTCGACCCCGGGGACCTGGAGACCGCCGAGTCCCTTCCGGAGCCGGCCGACGGCGGAGCCGGAGTCGAGGCGCTTGAGCAGCCTCCCCTGACGGGGCCGGACGAGCCCCCAGCCTCCCAAAACCTCTCCGGCATGACCCCACCCATGGCACCACCCACGGCGCAGGCGCCTTCGCCTGCGACGGTCGCGGAACCGAGTACGCCGCCGTCGGAGCCCCTGGCTGATGGGATCGCCGAGGCGACGCCCAGGGAGTCGGAGTCGACCCGTGTCGCCCCCTCAGCCGCGTCCCCCCTGCCCGAGGTGGTGCTGAGCTTCACGGGGACCTCGTGGATCGACGTACGGGATGCCGCAGGGCAGGTCATACTCACCGGCGAGATGCGCAAGGGGGACCGACGGGTCCTGAAGGGCGACCCCCCCTATTCCTTCGTGATCGGCAATGCCAAGGCGGCGGCCGTCACCGTCGGGGAGAAGAGCCTGGACCTCAGCACCCGAGGCCGGGGCGGCGTGGCCCGCTTCCAGCTCGACCCGGGCAAGCCCGAATGACGGATCCCGAGCGAGGGGCAACCCGGGTGCGATCCCCCTGCCTGACCGACGGTCGTCCCCGCCGCGCACGATGAGCAAGGGCAGTACGGCCATCCAGGCCATCCGCGGGATGCACGACATCCTGCCGGCTGACATCCATCTCTGGCAGCGGATCGAGGACGGTGCCCGCCGGATCTTCGACGGCTATGGCTATACGGAGATCCGTACCCCCCTGGTGGAGGTCACGGAGCTCTTCAAGCGCTCCATCGGCGAGGTCACCGACATCGTCGAGAAGGAGATGTACAGCTTCACCGACCGCAACGGCGACTCCTTGAGCCTGCGGCCGGAGGGCACGGCGAGCTGCGTGCGGGCCGCCATCGAGAACGGGCTCCTGGCGAGTCCCCAGCGGCTCTGGTACCGGGGCCCCATGTTCCGCCACGAGCGCCCACAGCGGGGACGCTACCGGCAGTTCCACCAGATCGGGGTAGAGGTGCTGGGGCTCCCCGGCCCCGATGTGGATCTCGAGGTGATACTGCTCACCGCCCGGCTGTGGCGCGCACTAGGGCTCGAGGGACTGCGCCTCGAGATCAATACCCTGGGGGACCCGGCGGAGCGCCAGGCCTATCGCCAGGCACTCGTCGGCTATCTCGAGGGGAACCTGGATCAGCTGGACGAGGACAGCCGCAAGCGCCTTTACACCAACCCCCTGCGGGTGCTGGATTCTAAGGACCCGGCGACCCAGGTGGTGGTCGCCGGGGCCCCGGCCCTCCTGGACCAACTGGGGGAGTCCAGCCGAGTGCATTTCCAGGCGATCCGAGAGGGGCTCAACGCCGCCGGCATCGGCTACCGGGTCAACCCATGCCTGGTGCGCGGCCTCGACTATTACAACCGCACCGTCTTCGAGTGGATCACCGAGGACCTGGGGGCCCAGGGCACCGTCTGTGCCGGCGGCCGCTACGATGGCCTGGTGGCCCAGCTCGGTGGTCGCGAGACCCCCGCGGTGGGCTTCGCCCTGGGCATCGAGCGCCTGGTAGAGCTCCTCGGGGCCGCGGCGGGCGCGACCGACGCGGGGCCCCGAGCGCCACTGGACGCCTACCTGGTGGCGGTGGGCGAACGGGCCCAGCGGGAGGCCCCCCTGCTCGCCGAGCGCCTGCGGGACCTGACCCCGGGGCTGCGCC
>JBGSUY010000222.1:0-6034 GCA_041753195.1 Chromatiaceae bacterium | reverse complement strand
CCTGGTGGTGGAGGCCCGCTTCGCGCTGCCGCTGCACTTCCGCAGCCTGGTGCAAGGTCGGGAGTCGGAGCTGGTGTTCGCCGCCCGCAGCCGCCTCGCCCGCCTTGGCATCAACATCACCCCCCTGGACGAGCCCCGGTTCAACGGCCGCTACTGCGATCTGCGCCTCTCCGCGGTTGCCGCCATTCGGGCCTATGGCATGGCCGAGCACCTGGAACGTCTCGCGGTCCCTGGCATGAGGGTCGGGCGGCTGGTGTTCTGCCCGCAGGACAACCGGCTGAGCTCCAACGCCATCCACCACCTGATCCGGGACAACGAGATCCAGGTGCCGGCCGGCTTCTCCCTGGACGCCCACGGCTACCTGATCCTGCGCCCTCAGCAGCAGATCTTCCGCTTCTCCCACCAGTTGACGCCGGAGGAGGTCACCGCCATCGCCAATCACGCGGATGGCAAGGACCTGCTGAACCGCCTCCAGGTACGGGAGCGGGTGGACAACATCGAGCTGCCACCCAACGACGGTCTGGTGACCGCCTGCTCTATGTTCCTGCACCGGCACTACGTGGTGCTCCAGAACCTGGACGACTCCCTGGGCTTCCACCTCCAGGCCACGGTGCTGGACCCCATCTCCACCCGCGGCACCAATATCTACCTGGAGTTCATCAACCGCTCGGGGCAGCTCATCGTCAATCCGACGGTGGCGGCCACGGTCCACGACGCGATCCGGCTCGAGCCCGAGCGCCGCTACTGGCACGGGGGCCCGAGCGCCCTGGACTGCGAGGGCGCGGCGGAGAGTCAGTGCCTGGCCCAGGTGTTCGGTCGGCTGGAGGGCTCGCCGGTGCTGGGGCGTTATGCCCATCGCCTGATGGCGGCCAGCACCCGGCCCCAGGATCTCCTCACCGGGGCCGATCCGGAGCACGTCTGGGCACGCCCGGATACCGCGGTGAGCCCCATCGCCGAGTCGGACCCGGCCGGTGGGGCGTCGAGCGACGCTCCAGACGCGGGCCACGGGGACCGCGGCGGGACCCACATCCTGGGTGACCTGCCCGACGGCGCTGGGGCCACCCTGTTCCTAGGCTATTTCCCGAACCTGATCGAGCACACGGAGATCTGCGCCGCGGCCCTGCGGCGTAAGGTGGCGCGTATCGTTTTTCGACGCGCCTCCTTCGAGCACGGGATCTTCCTGTCGGATCGGGACCATGGGCGCCTGGCGGACTACGAGGGCCTGGGCCTGGAGGTCTTCTGGTGCAACGAGGCCCGGGGCCATGTCGTGCGCCACGTCTTCCGGGGCCTGCGGGGTTATTTCACCGCCCCCGACAAGGTGGATCGTTTCCGCTCGACCCTGGTGTTTGGCGTCTACGGGTCCATCAAGCCCTTGAGCGAGGCAGAGATCGCCTGCACCGAGCGGTTGATCGAGAGCCTACGGGGCCTCTTCGGCAGCGACATCGCCATCCTCACCGGGGGCGGGCCCGGTGCCATGCAGCAGGTCACCAGCACGGCCCACGGCCTGGGGCTGATGGTGGGATCGAGCTTCATCGAGACCCAGGACCAGGAGACCAACAAGTCCGCGGACTTCTACCAGACCTTCCAGGCTCGCAGCCGCCAGTCCCGCCAGAGGTGGTTCGAGATCGCGAGCTTCCACATCTTTCTGGTGGGGGGCGTGGGCACCCTGGAGGAGATCGGGCTCACCCTCACGGACATGAAGCTGGGGGTGATCGAGGCCAGCCCCGTGGTCTTCCTGGACAGCTCCGGCGGGGACTTCTACTGGGAGGGATTGAAGACCCAACTCACACGCATGGTGCGCGAGCGGCGCATGCCGAACTGGCTGCTCGACAACATCCTCATGACCTCGGACCCCGACGAGGTGCCGCGCTTCTACAAGAAGGCCCTGCGGTTGGGTTGAGGAGCGCGGCGGGCCTAGACTCCAGCCTGCGCACGGCGGGGCGCCGCCGAGCGGACACAGGCCCTCCGCCTCGAAATCCCCGGGGCCGTGCAGACCTGAGCTCGCGCCGCTATTGTCCCCGCCCGAGCAAACCCGGAGAATCCGCGGTATCTACAGCGGGGCCCTGCCGCCCCGGCGAATCCGACGCGAGCATGCGCCCAAGCCCCGACACACCAGTGGCCACACCGATCGTCTTCGAGCATCCCTTGAACGAGCGCATCCGGACCTTCCTGCGGCTCGAGCACCTGTTCGAGAAGATCGCGTTCTTCACGCCGCAATACGACCCCTGGGCCACCCGGGTCGCGGTGGAGGCCTTGCTCGACGTTGCCGCCGTGACCGCCCGGGCGGACATCAAGAGCGAGCTCATCAAGGAGCTGGACCGCAACATCGCGACCCTGAACCGGCTCGCAAGCCAGCCCGGGGTCGACCCCAGCGCCCTGCAGCGGGTGATGGCGGAGCTCCGCCAGGCCGCGAGCGGGATCCACGCCATGCAGGGGCCCATCGGACAGACGACGCGGGAGGACGACATCCTGAAGGCGGTGAGCCAGCGCAGCAGCCTCCCCGGCGGGGCCTGCAGCTTCGATCTGCCCCAGTACCATCATTGGCTGATCCAGTCTCCGGATCGCCGGCAGGCTCGTCTGGACCATTGGCTGCGCGACCTGCGCCCCGCGGAGCAGGCGATTCGACTCATCCTGTCCCTGGCCCGCAGCAGCGCCACTCCCCGCGAGGTGGTGGCCGAGCGGGGGTTCTTCCAGGAGGCCCTGGACCCCCAGGCGCCGGCCCAGCTGGTGCGCATCGGTCTCAACGGCACCCACAACCTCTACCCTGAGGTGAGCGGGCACAAGACCCGCTACAGCATCCGCTTCCTGAGCGCGGAGTCCAGGGGACGCCCGGCCCCGGTGACCGACGACCTCCCCTTCCGGCTCACCTGTTGCGTGTGGTGAGGGGCGACCATGCCCAGGACCGTCGCCTGCCCTCATTGCGGACGCCCGGTGGTGTGGGGGGAGCAGTCCCCCTTCCGCCCCTTCTGCAGCGAGCGCTGCCGGATGATCGACCTGGGGGGCTGGCTGGATGAGAGCTACCGGATCGCGCAGGATTCCGACGCCCCGAGCGCGGATCCGCCGCCCTCCGACGGCCAGGACCAGGCTCATTGAGAGGGGCGTCGGTGCCCCACGGGGCGGCGGGCGGCGAGCCGGACCGCGAGGTCGCCTCGCAGCGGGGGCGCCCCTGCTACGGCTCCTGCACGCGCCGTCCGACTTGGAATCGTCACATCGCCGCGGCAAGCGCGGCCTAACAGGAATCACCCATGACCGAGCTGCCCCTGCTGTTGAAGGCCCTGATCCTCGGCATCGTTGAGGGGATCACCGAGTTTCTCCCCATCTCGTCCACCGGGCACCTGATCATCGTCGGCAGCCTGCTCGACTACACCGACGCCCAGGCCAAGGTGTTCGAGATCGTGATCCAGCTCGGCGCCATCTTGGCGGTGTGCTGGCTCTACCGCCAACGCATCCTGCGGGTTCTCGTCGGCATGTGGACCCCGACACCGGAGCGGCGCTTTGCGCTCAACATCCTGATCGCCTTCCTGCCCGCGATCCTGTTCGGACTGATCTTTCACGACATCATCAAGACTTATCTGTTCAATCCCCTCACCGTGGCGTGGGCTTTGATCGTGGGTGGCCTGGCGATCCTTTGGATCGAGCGCCGGCCAATGACCCCGCGCTTCGCGGAGGTTGACGACATCACCTGGCGGGAGGCGCTCAAGGTCGGCCTCGCCCAGTGTCTCGCCCTGTTTCCAGGGGTGTCCCGGGCTGGTGCCACCATCATGGGCGGCCTGGTCTTCGGACTTTCGCGTCGCGCCGCCACCGAGATGTCCTTCTTTCTCGCCATTCCCACTATGCTGGCGGCCACCGTATTCGACGTCTATCAGTCCAGGGACATCCTCTCCGTCGATGCCCTACCAACTTTTGCCGTCGGCTTCGCCTCGTCCTTCGTCTTCGCCATGCTGGCCGTCAAGGGCCTGCTGCGTTATATCTCCAGTCACAACTTCAATGCCTTCGCCTGGTACCGCATCGTCTTCGGGCTGATCGTGCTCGCGAGCGCCTATACGGGACTGGTCGCCTGGTAGCGGCGATCGACGGCCCATGGCCGGAGGGCTCTCGGCGACTGCTCTTCCCTCCCTTGCCTCGTTCCTGACCATGAAGCCGGTGCCGCCCCGCCCGCGGCGGCCGCGAGCGCACCGTCCCGAAATCCGTCACTGACCAGCAGGACCTGGGTCGCCGATCCGAGGGCGTCGTGCGTCGAAACGGGCTCCATAGGGGCAGCTGGCCCGAGCAGTCCGGGCTCCCCCAGGACCAGTAGGACCGGTCTCAGCCGCTGCACCCAGGCACGGATTCTGAGAGTAGGATCGCCGATGGACAGGTGCAGCGGGGAGTCGGGGGGCGCGTCCGCCTCCCTGAGCAACCGCGCCAGGGACTGCCGGGCCCTGCTCTGGGCCTCCCGCTTGGCCTCGGTCAGGGGCCATTCACGCAGCTCCGCGAGGCGCCGGATGAGCCGGTGATCGATCACATGGATCAGGTGCAACCGCCTGTCACGGATCTTGGAGATGGCCGCCGCGGCGGATACCACGGCCGGTGAGTCGGCGGTGAGGTCGACCGCCGCGAGGACGCATCGTGTTGAGTCCATAGGGTATCCCATAAAATCCTCCGAGCTGGTTCCGCGAGCGACCCGCCGCGGAGCCCCCGCGCGGCCCCACGGACAGCGCCGGCAAGCGGCAGCTGGCTTCAGCGGGAAGGAAGGCCTAAGAAGCAGGCCCGGCGCTCTCTGAAAGGACGGTGGTCGACCAAAGCCCTGAGCGGCGCATTCCTGCGCCTGGGCCCTTGGGCGTGTCTGGAGGGTCCCCCGCTAGGTCGCCTGTCTGGACAGGAGCAACGGGGCGACCCCGCTGACGCAGGTCTCGATGGGGTGGCGGCCACTATGCCACTGGGCGCGTAGCACCTGGGACGGGAGGACAGGTCTCTGCCCTGGCGCATGGTCGATGGCTCGAATCCGGAACAGGTGCTCGTGAAGTCCCCTGATCAATTGGTACATGACTATTCTCCATCGCGATGTCGGCGGCTAGACCTACCAATCGGCGGACCCGCCTGGGATTATCGAGCCAGGACCATGACATCGCTGATGCGGGGCACGGCGAAAGTGCGTGCGCGGATGCTACACAGAAGCAATATTGGCGCCACAGGCCATAATTCAACAGATGAATTTAGAAACAATAGCTTAAAGATTTTTGTCTCAAAAACACGACGCATTTTCCGCCCCAGTGTCGGGCATCCGGGCCAAGTCTGAGCCAAATTGGTTCGAAATGCCCGCCGGCATCGGCCGGCCGACCTTGGTTTTATTTCGGCGGACGCCGCGCGGGGGCCAGCGGTCACAGATGCCGGCGGGAGATCTCGGCGAGCAGGCCTTGGGCGGCGGCCTCCACCAGATCGAACACCTGGTCGAATCCCTGTTGGCCACCGTAATAGGGGTCCGGCACCTCGCGGCGTCGGAGCTCTGGCGCAAACTCCATGAACAGCATCAGTTTGTCCTTCATGCGCCGGGGACAGATACGGGAAAGGCTGCGGTAGTTGTCCTGATCCATGGCCAGGACGTAGTCGTAATAGAGAAAATCCTCCGCCTCGGCGCGCCTGGCCCGCAGATCGCCGATGTCCACCCCGCGACCCCGAGCGGTCTCCATGGCGCGCTCGTCCGGCGGCTCGCCGACATGGTAGGCGTGGGTGCCGGCGGAATCGATCTCGATCAGGGCCTCGAGCCCAGCCTGGCGGACCAGATGGCGGAAGACCCCGTGGGCCGTCGGCGATCGGCAGATATTGCCCATGCAAACGAAGAGGACCTTGACCTTGGCGGGTACGCTCATGGCTGTGGCTGAGTCTGAGAGAGATGGGAATGGGCCCATGATACCAGGGGCTCGGGACGGGGCCGTATGGGCGCGAGGCGCCCCCAGGGCGCCGCGGACTAACGGGGCAGAGCACGCCCGGGCGGTGATCCCTGACTGCGCCGATCCATTTGCCGGCGCAGCTCCAGCCCGTTCTGCGCCCGCTG
>JBGSUY010000221.1:0-3838 GCA_041753195.1 Chromatiaceae bacterium | reverse complement strand
CATGTTCTTCACATAGTCGGCATGCCCGGGGCAATCCACGTGGGCGTAGTGCCGCTTGGTGGTCTCGTACTCCACGTGCGCCGTGGCAATTGTGATGCCGCGCTCGCGCTCCTCGGGGGCGTTGTCAATCTGGTCGTAGGCACGCGCCTCTCCACCAAACTTCTTCGCCTGGTGCATCGTGATCGCCGCCGTCAGCGTGGTCTTACCATGGTCCACGTGCCCGATGGTGCCCACGTTCACATGGGGCTTGGTGCGTGAGAATTTTTCTTTGGACATGCCGGTAATCCCCGTTTCGAGCCTTACTGTTTTTTGGAGACCGCCTCGGCAATGCTGGCGGGCACCTCGTTGTACTTGGAGAACTCCATGCTGTAGGTCGCGCGCCCCTGGGTCGCCGAGCGCAGGTCCGTGGCATAGCCGAACATCTGGGCCAAGGGGACCTCGGCGCGGATGATCTTGCCGGAAGGCGAATCCTCCATGCCCTGGATCATCCCCCGGCGGCTGTTCAGGTCACCCATCACGTCGCCCATGTTCTCCTCGGGTGTCACCACCTCGACCTTCATGATGGGCTCCAGAAGCACCGGCTTCGCCTTGTGGCAGGCCTCCTTGAAGGCCATGGAGCCGGCGATCTTGAAGGCCATTTCGCTCGAGTCCACCTCATGGTAAGACCCGTCGTAGAGGGTGATCTTCACGTCCACCACCGGAAAACCGGCGAGCACGCCGCTGTGCATGGCCTCCTGAATCCCCTTGTCCACCGCCGGGATGTACTCTTTGGGGATGACACCGCCGACGATGCCGTTGACGAACTCGTAGCCCTTGCCCGCCTCCTGAGGCTCCAGTTTGATGTAGACGTGTCCGTACTGACCGCGGCCACCGGACTGGCGGGCAAACTTGGTCTGCTGCTCGACCGCATTGCGCACGGTCTCCCGGTAGCTGACCTGGGGTGCCCCCACGTTGGCCTCGACCTTGAACTCCCGGCGCATGCGATCGACGATGATCTCCAGGTGCAGCTCGCCCATGCCGGAGATGATGGTCTGCCCCGACTCCTCGTCGGTGCGCACCCGGAAGGACGGATCTTCCTGGGCTAGCTTCTGCAGGGCTATGCCCATCTTCTCCTGGTCAGCCTTGGTCTTGGGCTCCACGGCCACCGAGATAACCGGCTCCGGGAATTCCATGCGCTCCAGGGTAATGACCTTGTTCAGGTCACACAGGGTGTCACCCGTGGTTACATCCTTGAGCCCCACGGCGGCCGCGATGTCACCCGCCCGCACCTCCTTGATCTCCTGCCGGTCGTTGGCATGCATCTGCAGGATGCGGCCGATACGCTCCTTGCGGCTCTTGACCGGGTTGTAGACGCTGTCGCCCGAGTTGAGCACGCCGGAGTAGACCCTGAAGAAGGTAAGGGTCCCTACAAAGGGATCGGTCGCGATCTTGAAGGCCAGGGCGGCGAATGGGGCCTCGTCGGAGGCGGGGCGCTCGGCCTCGGTCTCGTCCTTGTCGTCCAGGATGCCCTTGATCGGCGGCACGTCGAGGGGCGAGGGCATATAATCCAGGACCGCGTCCAGCATGGCCTGTACGCCTTTATTCTTGAATGCGGACCCGCACAGCATGGGGGTGATCTCACTCTTCAGGGTGCGTGCGCGGATCCCCGCCATGATCTCTTGCTCGGTCAGGGCCTCCCCCTCAAGGTATTTCTCCATGTACTCCTCGTTGGCCTCGGCCGCGGCCTCGACCAGCTTGTCGCGCCATTCCTGGCACTCCTCGACCATGTCCGCAGGGATCTCCCCGTAGTCGAACTTCATCCCCTTGGACTCTTCGTCCCACAAGATCGCCTTCATCTTAACCAGGTCCACCACCCCCTTGAAGTGCTCCTCGGCACCGATCGGGAGCTGCAGCGGGACCGGGGTGGCGCCGAGGCGATCCTTGAGCTGCTGGACAACGCGCAGGAAGTTGGCGCCCATGCGGTCCATCTTGTTGACGAAACCCAGGCGAGGCACGCCGTACTTGTTGGCCTGACGCCAGACGGTCTCGGACTGCGGCTCCACCCCGCCGACGGCACAGAACAGGGCGCAGGCGCCATCGAGGACCCGCAAGGACCGCTCCACCTCGATGGTGAAGTCCACGTGCCCTGGGGTGTCGATGATGTTGATCCGATGTTCGGGACGAGCCAGGTCCATGCCCTTCCAGAAGCAGGTGGTGGCGGCGGAGGTAATGGTGATCCCCCGCTCCTGCTCCTGCTCCATCCAGTCCATGGTGGCAGCGCCATCGTGGACCTCGCCGATCTTGTGCGACACCCCCGTGTAATAAAGGATGCGCTCGGTCGTGGTGGTCTTACCGGCGTCGATGTGCGCCATGATCCCGATGTTTCGATAGCGCTCGATGGGGTTGCTACGTGCCACGGCTGTATCCGTCCTGCAGAATTAGGAATCCGGTTGACGCCGCTACCAGCGGTAGTGGGAGAAGGCCTTGTTGGCCTCCGCCATGCGGTGGGTGTCTTCCTTCTTCTTCACGGCAGAACCCCGGGAATCGGCCGCATCCATCAGTTCACCGGCCAGACGGAGGGCCATGGACTTCTCGGAACGCTTACGCGCGGCATCGATAAGCCAGCGCATCGCCAGCGAGTTGCGGCGGGTCGGACGTACCTCCACCGGTACCTGATAGGTGGCGCCGCCGACCCGGCGGGACTTGACCTCCACCACCGGACGCACGTTGTCCATGGCCTGCTCCAAGAGGCCGACGGGCTCCGCGCTCTTCTTCGTGGCGATCTGGTCGAGGGCGGTGTAGATGATCCGCTCGGCCACGGACTTCTTCCCGTCCTCCATGAGCATGTTGATGAACTTGGTCAACAACTCGCTGCCATGCTTCGGATCCGGCAGGATCTGGCGCCGTGCGGCAATGCGTCTTCTGGGCATCGTAAGGGCTCCGACCTTTGCTCTGGGTTCGTCCGGGTTCTGTCCGGCATCTACCGAGGGAGTATGCTGCTCGTTACTTCTTTGGGCGCTTGGCGCCGTACTTGGACCGCCCCTGCCGGCGCTTCTCCACCCCGGAAGTATCCAGGGTGCCTCGCACCGTGTGGTAGCGCACCCCGGGGAGGTCCTTCACGCGACCGCCGCGAATCAGAACCACCGAGTGCTCCTGCAGGTTGTGCCCCTCGCCCCCGATATAGGAAGCCACCTCGAAGCCGTTGGTGAGACGTACGCGGGCGACCTTCCGTAGGGCCGAGTTCGGCTTTTTCGGGGTTGTGGTATAGACCCGGGTGCAGACGCCCCGGCGCTGGGGACAGGCCTCAAGGGCGGGCACGCTGCTCTTAGCGACAACGCGCTTGCGGGGCTTGCGCACCAGTTGGTTGATCGTGGCCATGCAAACAGTCTCCAGTGGCGCCCTCGCGCCTAAATCCAAATCTTTACGGCTCGACTTCGAGCCAGCACGACCCAGGCGAACGGGACGCAGTTGGTTGCCGCTCCGCCACCCCGCCCGAAGGGGGCGGCCGCGGATGCGCAGCGTGGCGATCGTTCGACTCGGAGTAGGGCCGCAGCGGGGCGGGTTAGTACCCCGCGGCCAGCCCAGAAACCGGAGTGATTAAACAGTCAAGCCGGCGTAAAGCCGGCCAACCGAGACCCGGCAGTATAGGGAGCACCCCCTTGACTGTCAACCCAATGGCGCGGCGTCAGGGCGAGATGCTGGGGGAGCCCCGAGGGGGGGAAGGCGCCATAGGAGCAAGACCGCCCGCTCCTTGGTGGGGACCGACAAAGATACGACGGCTTCGCCGCCGCCGCACATACCAATCACCTGGGCCACCGGGGGGCACCGCACCTGGGCCGGGGGCACCGGCGCCCCGCGG
>JBGSUY010000220.1:0-6480 GCA_041753195.1 Chromatiaceae bacterium | reverse complement strand
GATCCCTGGGCCCGCGCGCTCCAACGGCTGGCCTCCGGCGCCGGTCAGACCTGGCTCAAGACGGTCGCTGCCGTGCTTGCCAAGCCGCCGAGCCAGGACATCGTCACCACCACCTTCGACTGCCTGCGGGACTATTTCGCGCCACTGCGGTCCGAGGGCGACCCGAACCTGCCGATCAACGAGCTGATCGCGGAGGCCGAGACCCGAACCAAGGACTGCTCGATTCCGGGCGCGCCGAGCCAGGCGCTGGGCGAGTGCCTGGCCCGATGGCCCGAGCTGGCCAAGGAGGTCGCCGCCGTGCGGGTCCTGTCCGGGCTCGGTTACGGGGTGATCCGCCCCGTCCTGCCAGACCCCACGGCTCTGGGGACCCTGATGCGCCGCAAGCTCGCGCCGGTGATCGAGCCCATCCTGGGGTTGATCCGCACCCTGCGGGGCGGCCGGCGCTAGGGGCGGGGGCGTGCAATCCAGATCGCCACCACGGATTGGCGACGCCCGGCACCCTCGTTGCGGACGAGCGCCAAGGCCGAGTGGGCCTAAGGAGAGACTCTATGCAAGATCGACCAGTCATCAAGACCGCAATTCCCAAGCACCGCTATCAGGTGGGCGACTATGCCGCCTCCCTGCTGGGGGAGATCGAGACCGGCGACGTTCGCGCCTACCGCTACATCCTCGCCTTCGTTCCCCTGGGCCGGAAGGAGCCGGAGCTCTATGTGTGCAGCGAGGCCACGCCCCTGGCGGAGCGCTCCGAAGGCGCCTACCGGCTGCGGGTGGTGAGCGAGGCCCTCTCCGAGGTGGTGGATACGGACGACTGCTGGGGTGACCTGGAGACCTTCGCGGGACAGGCCCTCAAGCTCGGAGCACAGGCCCTGGGGCTGCAGCGGGAGCAGGTCGTTCGGCTGATGTAGGGAGCCGAGTCTGGCCCCTGGGATCGCCGCGACGGGCTAGCGCCGGGTCCCCGGGATCATCTGCTGGATCACCCCCATGGGGTTCATCTGTTCCAGTTGCTTGCCGCCCCCGCCCATGACCCCGCTGAGCTGCTCCATCCCCTCGCGCATACGCCGTAGATCCTCCGCCATGGCGGGCAGGGTTCGCACCTGGTTGGCCATGTCCGAGACGTCCCGCGCCAGGGAGCCCATGTCCGTGCGCATCGACCGCATGTCCTCAGCCATGCTGGTGATGTGTGAGGACATGGCGCCCATGTGCCCGGTCATGTCGTGCATCAGCTTGACCATGTAGAGAAAGGCGGCTCCCGCCAGTAAGGCAGCCAGTAGGACGAGGAGCCTGGAGGGACCCCGGGGCTGGCTCGTATTGGGTTGGTTCATGGGGTCAGTAGGCTCCTGGAGTCTGTCCCGCAACTGGTCTCTGTCAGGGATGCCACGGGTCTACCCCTCGGGTAGACCGGGCGTCCTCCGTTCGCAAGGCGCGGAGTAGAAAACGAAAAAGGCCGCCCAGCGGGCGGCCCTGGCAGAGCGAAGGGGCGTGACGGTCAGTTGAACAGCCAGCCGAAGTTCACGCCCAGCTCGTACTGGCGCATGGAGATCTCGGGTGCCTGGGTCCCCGTGAAGGCCCCAGGTCCCGTGACGGTCTCCTCAGGCGCGTACATGCCCCAGAAGGTCAGCTCGTAGTTGGGGGCGAGCTTGTAGGTCGCACCCAGGGTCCAGTGGTCCTCGATGACGGCCGGGGCCAGGGCGTTGAAGGCCACCTGACTGCCGCGGATGGGCTGATTGCCGTGGCTGTAGCCGCCGCGCAGGGTCAGGGCGTCATTGACCGCATATTGCACACCGAACTTGATGATGGTCATGTCGCGCCAGCCGAAGCCCGCGCCATTGTCGCCGCCCAGGCAATAGCTCGCGTCATAGACGCCGGGCCCACCGAACGCCGCGCCCAGGTTGCAATTCGTGGCGAGGTTGTTGTCGTTGGCGATGGATTTGACGTCGCCATACCAGATCTGCTGAACATCGAGCGCCAGGGTCAGCTGGTCATTGGCGCGGTAGGCCAGTCCGATGGTGCCCACCGCGGGCATGTCGAAATCTCCCTGCTCGGCGAACAGGTCCGAGTACTTGTCAAACTCTTCCATGTACATCTTGGATCGGAGTGAGGCACCCAGGGTGAACTGGGGGTTGATGTCCCACAGGGCGCCGATCTGGAAGCCGTAGCCCCAGGAACTGTCGTCGCCGTTGTCCGACAGTCCGGTCGGCGAGATCCCGCTCAGGGTCTGGCTTGCAATCATGCTCTGCGTGAAGGTCTCGGTGAAACCCTGGAACCCACCCACGCCGCGGACCTCGATGGTCTGATAGCCGATCAGGAAGCTGGCGCCGAGGGTGAAGTTGTCAGCCAGCTCGCGCGCATAGCCGAGGGAGATGCCAAGCTGCTCCAGGTTCACGCCCGCGTTACCACCGCCGATTGCGTTGGTGCCTGGGACCTGAGTGCCGAAGCGGGGGTCACGGGGATCGTTGTTGGTTGGCGGATTCGCGAAGGGGTTGTTGCCGCCATAGGTCCCCAGGTTGAACAGGGTGTCCACGCTGCGGTAGTCGGAGTTCATACCGCCGTTGCCGAAGATGGCGATGCCAACGGAGCTGACCTCGTCGATCGGGTGCGTATATCCGAAGTTGGGGATGAAAAAGTCGTTATTCTCACTCTCCACGGTTCCCGTACCGTCGCCGCTGCCGATTGGTGCGAAGGCGCCCTGTTCGGCGAATGGATTGACACCCTTGTACTCACGCAGGGGGCTGAACCAGGCGGCGCCGATGTCGGCCCGGCGACCCACCTTGGCGATCCCGGCGGGATTGCCGACGATGCTCATGGAGTCCTGGGGTAGGGCGGCCTCGCCCGCGCCAGCCAGGCCCTTGGCGGCGGGTGAGTAGGCGTGCGACATATAACCGTTGGTGGCCTGAGCGGCCTGCATGGCGAGCACGGACGCAAGTCCGAGGGCGGCGGCGGCGAGTCTGGAATGCAACATTGGGTCCTCCTGGGGGGCAGTACGCCCTGGTCCAGGGCGTTGAGTGTTGGTCGTAGCCGACGTGGTAAATTTATAACAAATTTTCGAGAATGATCCCCATACGATTGATCGATGTCAACCGATCGCTGAAAAAAAATGAGACAGAACCTGCGACTGAAAGTGTCGCTAAAAAGAGACGCGCAGATGAAAAGGCGCGGATGCTACTGAAAGGGGCGTCCGCGGAGGGGCTGGCTCAGGTCCGCGCCTCCCCTGGGACGGGGGTGGCGGGCGCGGTCGATGGCGGTGTTGCGGGTGAGTCAAAAGGGGCACCGGGACTCGAGGCCCGGTGCCTAGGAGCGGCGGCTCGGTCCCTGCCCGGCCCTTACTTAGGGCAGGCGGAGGTGTCGCCGCCGACCTTACCGGTCAGGAGCAGGAAGTTGTCGAAGGGCCCCATGACGCCCATGGCCTCGCCCTTGGGGCCTTTGAACTTGAGCTTCATGGTGGCCATGGCCCCCATGGCGCCGCAGCCGAAGCTTCCCTTGCCCATGCAGGCCCAGTTTTCGTCGGTTGCATGCATGAGGTAGTCCAGCTTGGGATCCAGTGTGGCGTGCTTGACCGCGCCACCCCGGGCGCAATGGGCCTTGCCGTCCTTGTTCTGGATCTCGAGCTCAACCTTGGACCCCTCACCGCACTTGGTGCGGTAGAGCTGGATGATCTTGTAGCCGCGGCCCCCATCATTGGCGGCCCAGGCATCACCCCCCAGGCCATCGACCAGGGCCGGGGTGCTATTCCAGGCGGAGCAGGCGGATGATGCCCAGTCCGCATCCATGAAGGTGACTGCGGAGGCGGAGGTGGCGGCGGACGCGCAGGCGATGGCCGCAACGGCAACAACAATACGTCGATTCATGACGGTGTGTCCTCGTGGTGGTGGGGCCGCTCCCGGCGGCACTCTGGGGTTATCGGAGGCGCGCCATGTTAGCCCTGTCCAACCCGTGCAAACAAGGGGTTGTTGGGGTGCGAGGACGGCCCGCCCCGGTTTCGCCGCCGGTTCCCCCGGTGTCTCGCTCGGGAGGCCTCACTCGGGTTCGCTGGGGACCCGTCCAATCGAGACGTAGCTGAGTCCGGCCGCGGTTGCGAGCCGGGGGTCCAGGACGTTACGGCCGTCGAAGATGACGGGAGCCCTGAGCCTGGACTTGATCTCGTCGAAGCTCGGGCTGCGAAACTGACTCCACTCGGTGAGGATGGCCAGGGTGTCCGCCCCATCCAGGGCATCCATGGCGTCCTCGACCAGGACCAGGTCGTCGCGCTCACCGTAGATGCGCCGGGTCTCCTCCATGGCTGCCGGATCGTAGGCTCGTACCCGCGCGCCTGCCTGCCACAGGGACTCCATCAGGGTGCGGCTCGATGCCTCGCGCATGTCGTCGGTGTTGGGTTTGAAGGAGAGCCCCCAGAGGGCCACGGTTCGCCCCGCCAGCTCCCCGTCGAAGTAGTCGGAGATCTTGGTGAACAGGAGGCCCTTCTGGCGCTGGTTGACGGCCTCGACCGCCCGGAGAATTTGGGCGTCGTAGCCAAGATCCCGGGCCGTCTTCTCCAGGGCGCGCACGTCCTTGGGGAAGCAGGACCCGCCGTAGCCGCAGCCTGGATAGATGAACTGGTAGCCGATTCGCGGGTCGGACCCGATGCCGACCCGGACCTTCTCGATGTCCGCGCCCACCGACTCGGCGATGTTGGCCAGTTCGTTCATGAAGCTGATCTTGGTGGCCAACATGGCGTTGGCGGCATATTTGGTGAGCTCCGCCGAGCGTACGTCCATCAGCATGACCCGGTCACGGTTGCGGTTGAACGGGGCGTAGAGGGCGCGCAAGAGCTCGCCGGTACGCGGGTTGTCGGTCCCCACGATGATGCGGTCGGGGCGCAGGAAGTCCTCGATCGCGGCGCCCTCCTTAAGAAATTCGGGGTTCGAGACTACGTCGAAATCGAGCTTGACGCTACGCTGGGTGAGCGTCGCGCGTACCCGTTCGGCAACCTTGTCGGCAGTGCCCACCGGGACCGTGGACTTGTCGACGATGATGCGGTAGCTGTCCATGTGCTCGGCGATGGTGCGGGCCGCGGCCAGCACGCACTGGAGATCGGCCGACCCGTCCTCGTCCGGGGGGGTTCCGACCGCGATGAACTGGAAGAGGCCGTGCCTCACTCCGGCCTCGGCGTCTGTGGTGAAGCTCAGGCGGCCGGCCTTTCGGTTGCGCTGGATCAGTTCGTCGAGACCCGGCTCGTAGATGGGTACGCCGCCGGCGTTAAGCAGGGCGATCTTGTGGGGGTCCACGTCGATGCAGACCACATGATTGCCGACCTCCGCCAGGCAGGCCCCGGTGACCAACCCCACATAACCGCTGCCAAAAATCGTTACGTCCATATGCTTTAGACTCGCGCGATCTGGCTTACGTAGAAGGAATCGGGCTCTGCCGGGGACAGTAAAGCGCCTAAGGGTGTGGTGCCCTTGGACCCACGGCGCGCCGAACTATATCAGGGCGAGCGGGGATTGGGGGTGCGCCATCAGGACGGCCACGCGACGGGCGCCGACGGTCGGTTGACGTCCAGGCGCCAGCCCACTTATACTGCGCCGCTCGTTTCGGAGGGGTTCCCGAGCGGTCAAAGGGATCAGACTGTAAATCTGACGGCTCAGCCTTCGGAGGTTCGAATCCTCCCCCCTCCACCAACAGGATTCAAGCGGCAGCCGTTCAGCGCCTTCCGGACCCTTTAGTCTCGATCGCGTGAGGCCCCCCGTATATTGGCGGGTCGGGGGCGCCAGGGTTGGATCTTTCTGTCCCTGTTGGACCAGGTGCCCGGACTCGGGGTGCTCGCGGGTGTAGTTCAATGGTAGAACCTCAGCCTTCCAAGCTGATGGTGTGGGTTCGATTCCCATCACCCGCTCCAAGCTCTGGAGGTACGCCCGGGACGTGCGAGGGGCCCGAACGGTGTTAGGGGGCGCAGCGAACCCGGCGCCATGATGGTCGTACGGTAGTGCGCTGGACAATGGACAACATTCGCCCATGTAGCTCAGTCGGTAGAGCACACCCTTGGTAAGGGTGAGGTCATCGGTTCGACTCCGATCATGGGCTCCACTTCCGGTCGGCCCAAGCAAAAGTGGGCACAACCAGCGGCGAGACCGGGATTTAGAAAAAGCGACGCGTGCCGCACGATGGTAGAGATGCGACGCGGGAATCTGATTTGAACCACGGCCGATTGAACTTTGCGAGGAGCAGTTCATGTCCAAAGAAAAATTCTCACGCACCAAGCCCCATGTGAACGTGGGCACCATCGGGCACGTGGACCATGGTAAGACCACGCTGACGGCGGCGATCACGATGCACCAGGCGAAGAAGTTTGGTGGAGAGGCGCGCGCCTACGACCAGATTGACAACGCCCCCGAGGAGCGCGAGCGCGGCATCACAATTGCCACGGCGCACGTGGAGTACGAGACCACCAAGCGGCACTACGCCCACGTGGATTGCCCCGGGCATGCCGACTATGTGAAGAACATG
>JBGSUY010000219.1:0-1583 GCA_041753195.1 Chromatiaceae bacterium | reverse complement strand
TCCGAATCCATCTGGTAATTGGTCAGCAGCCGCAGATCCTCCAACACCTCGTTTCTGAGGTGATGGGCCTCGTCCACGATCAACACCGGGCGCTGGCGCGCCTCCAGGCTCAGGCGGGTGATCTCGCTGCGGATCACGCGGAAGGCCGCGGCGCGGTTGCGCTCCATGGGCAGTCCGAGCTCCCAGCCGATGGACTTGTACATATCCATCACATTGCCGGTGGACAGTGGCACATAGAACACCCGATACAGTCCCGGGTGCAGAGCGGCGGCCACCTTGCGACACACGGTGGTCTTCCCCGAGCCGGCCTCGCCGGTGATCAGCCCGATGGCGCGCAGCTCCAGCAGATGTTTCAGGCGTGCCTCGGCCTCGGCGAGTGCGGCCGAGGCAAACAGCGCATCGGGCTCTGGGGTTAGATCAAACGGGAACGCCGTCAGCGCGAAATGCTGGCGATACATCAGCGCTCCTCCCCGGTGTCGGCACCCGCATCGGGCAACTCGCGCAGGCGCAGGGCCGAGGCGGGCGGCTGGGGTGCGCGGCCATCGGCGGCCAGGGTGCGGGAGGGCCGCTCGCGCTTCACAAAGCAGTTGGCATAGGTCTCCACCACCCGGGCGAGCCCGCAGACCTGCCCCTGGTGGCACACCTGCAGCGGGCGCTGGGGCGGCGCACTGGGGTCGAAGCGCAGGGTCACCGTCTCCCCCACCAGGGCGGCGTCCACCTCATAGACCACCCCGTTGAGGCTCACCGTGCGGTCCTTCTGGACCTTGCGCTTGGCCTCGAACAGGAACAGCTCATGGAGGTCCAGCCCCGGCTCCGGGAAGCGCACCCCCTCAGCCGTCTGCGCCCACTGCTCCAGGGGGGTCAGGCCTGCGAGGCCCCGATGGGGCGTGCGGTGATACTCCCCCTCGATCCAGGCGGCCAGGCGGCGGTTCAGCGCGGTGAGGCTCCCGGTATCCTCCGGCGCCAGGCGGGTCAGGAGCTGAGCACGTAGGGTCTTGAAAAATCGTTCGATCTTGCCCTTGCCCTGGGGTTGGTAGGGTCGCGCATGGATGAGCGCGATGCTGAGCTTGGCACACACCAGCGCCAGGTGCTGGGAGCGGTAGTTGGCCCCGTTGTCCACGTAGAGGCGCTGCGGCAGCCCGCGCTTTTCGATCGCCTGGCGCAGCACCGGCAGGAAGGTGGCGGTGTTCTCCGAGAGGGCAAAGGCGGCGTGGGGGATGACCCGGGTGGCGTCGTCGATGAAGGCAATCAGGTAGGTCTTGCGCTTGGTGCGATCGCCAACCACCACGCTGGGGCCGTGCATCACATCACTCATCCACAGCTCCCCGGCCTGGGCGAAGGCGAAGCGGCGCCGATCCCGCTCGCCGGGGTCCTCTGGGGCCTTCGCCATCAAGCCATGGCGGGTGAGCAGCCGATGCACGGTGGAGGGCGGCAGCGGCAGCTCTGCCGGCACGTCCGGCGATTGTCTGGCTTCGCGGATGACCAGTTGCACCGAGAGTTTGGGGTTGTCCTCCTTGGCGCTGAGCAGCGCCTCGACCACCGCCGCGGGCAAGGCGCGGGCCTGGCCGCGGTCGGCACGCGGC
>JBGSUY010000218.1:0-2698 GCA_041753195.1 Chromatiaceae bacterium | reverse complement strand
GGCGGCCGGTTAGGTCCATACCCGGGTCCCCAGCCCTGGCGGGCGGTGCGGGGAATGCGCAGGGTGATGGTCCCGTCCGACACCTCGCGGGACATACCGCTCAGGTCCGCGTCCGGCGGCAGGCCGAGGCGCCGGCTCACGGCACCGCGCGAGTAGCTGAAGCTGCGCTGATAGCCGCGACCATCGCCAAAACTCTCCTCCTGCTCGGTCTGGGCGTCGGCGCTTCGCGAGATGGCCAGGGACCGGCCCAGGGGCGTGACCTGGACCTCGTCGGTCTTGCCGTCCCCCACCAGGATCCGCACCAGGTAGGCATCCTCGGTCACCTCCCGGGTCACACGCAACTGACCGGGCATGGCCCGGGGGCGCTCGCCCATCGAGCCAAAGGGCCGACCGTACGGAGAGCCGTAGGGGGCGCCGTAGGGCGCACCGTAGGCTTCAGGCACACCGGGCTGGGTCGGGGGTGCCGCCTGGGGCGGCACCGAGCTGACTGCGTCACCAGCGCTCGGCGGCGCCTGCTCGGTGGCCGCTGGCACCGAAGGAGGTGGCTGGACGCCCCGTTCTGGCGCCGGACCGCCCCGCAGGCCCGAACCTGCCGACTCGGGTTTCGCCCCTTCAGGTCCAGCCCAGGGTTGGCCAGGCGCTGGTCCCATGTCGGGGTAGGCGTAGGGGGGCGGGAAACCGGGGTAGCCATAGCCGGGGGGACCGTACCCCGGGGGCGGCTCCGGCATCCAGGCGAGCGCCAGGGCTGGCGGCATGGCAAACAGGGCGGCGGCAATGAGACGGCTTGGGATAGGCATGGATCGGCTCCCTAACGGATGGCTTCTTCGTGACTCGGACGGCGGCGGGTGTTGGGGACGGCCCGTCAAGTATAGGGGCGGCCTAGTCCCGGCGCACGGACCAGGTCGGCCGTCTGGTCTCGTCGATGAGGCCCCGGCGGTGCAGCCAGGCCCGGGCGTCTGAGGCGTCCGACGCGAACCAGGCCGCCGCGGAGCCGAGCCTGAACGTGTAGCCCCAGGCATCCATGTCCGCCAGCATTCTCTCCCGCCCCAGGCCGGGGATGTGGTCCGCGAGCAGGATCTGGAGGTAGCAGACGGCGTCCTCCTCCGCATCGTCGCCCCCGGCATCGGTGTCTAGCCCGGCACGCCGCCGCGGGTCCATGCAGACGAAGTGGCAGGCCTCGTGGAGCAGGGAGTGCAGGGGGGTGTCCGGCCGCGCAAAGACCCGGTTTCCCACCAGGCCCGCCTCGGGCTCACCCCAGTAGCTCCCGGGGATCGGGCCGTCTCGATCGCAGTCCCGGACCGCTAGTCCGAATCGGGCGAGCAGGGACCTCAGGTGCTGCTGACGCGCATCTCCCCAGCGCAGCACCTCAGGGGCGCTCGGCGGGGGCTCTGTCGGTTCGGGGCTGTTGCCCGGGGATGGGTTCAAAGTGAAATGAAATGGTGAGGACGGATGGAAGGGCCGGGATCATAGCCGATGCGTGCCCCAGCATCGGCGTGATCCGGCGCCCGCCCCGATTTGGGACCGGATCCGGGATCGGGCACGTGGGGCTCCGCCCTCTCAGCCGGCCCGCCTTAGGGTCTGAAGCGGCGGGCGTACCAACAGGGGGTAGGTGGTCAGGGTGCCGGCGAGTCCGATCAGGAGTCCGGACCCAAGGACGCCCACCAGCCATAGCACTGGGTTGAACCGGAAGGCCAACCCGAAGAGCTGATCCGCCAACAACCACCCGGTGAGCTCCGCGAAGATGGAGGCGAGGAGGCCGGCAAGCAGGCCCGCCGCGGTGAACTCCACCGCCAGGCTCCCAAGGAGCGCCTGGCGGCCGGTGCCCAGGGTGCGCAGGATGGCGTGCTCCGCCCGCCGCTCCGAGAGGCTCGCCTGGATCCCCGCCGCCATCACCAGGAGCCCCGCGGCCAGGGTGAAGAGGAAGACATACTCCACCGCCAGAACCCCCCGGTCCATGACCTGCCGAACCTGCTTCAGCAGGGCATTCACGTCCAGCAAGGTCACGCTGGGGAAGGCCCGCACCAGGGCCGGGACCACCGACTCCCGCTCGAGGGGCAGATGGAAGCTGGTGATGTAGGTGGCGGGCTCCGGGGCGAAGAGGACCGGCGGCCCCACCACGAAGAAATTCACGTTGAAGCTGTCCCACTGGACCTCGCGCAGGCTTGTCACCGGGGCGCTGACCGCATGGCCCGAGATCCAGAAGGTCAGCCGATCCCCGAGCCGGATCCCCAGGGTCTCCGCCAGACCCTGCTCCACCGATAGCTGGGGCTCCGTGGTGCCCGGCTCCCACCACTGGCCTGCCACGACGCGGTTATCCGTCTGGGGGGCGTCGGCGAAGCTCAGGTTGAACTCCCGGGCGGCGAGGCGCTCGGCCCGGGGGTTCTCGTAGTCGGAGGGGCGCACCTCCCGGTCGCCGATGTGGGTGAGCCGGCCGCGGATCATGGGAAAGAGCTCGGCCTTCTCCAGGCCCTTGTCCGCCAGGAATGCCTCCATGGACGCGACCTCGTGGGGCTGGATGTTCACCAGGAAGTGGTTGGGGGCCCCCGCCGGCAGCGTCTCCTGCCAGGTCCGCAGCAAGTCCACCCGCACCACAGCGAGCAGCAGCAGGGCCAGGATGCCGAGACCGAAGCCCGAGATCTGGAGCACCGCCCCGGAGGGTCGCCGGGCCAGGGCCGCGAGGCCCAGACGCCAGACCCCA
>JBGSUY010000217.1:0-5992 GCA_041753195.1 Chromatiaceae bacterium | reverse complement strand
AAGGCGGCGGTCAGAATGTCACCGCCGGCCGCCCCGTCCCAGCGGTCGTTCCCATTGGCGTCCAGCAGGAATTGGCGGGTGCTCGGGCGCCACACCCCAATGTCGTCCGTTCCGTCGCCGTTCCAGTCGCCGGTCACCGGGATGTCCGCCGCGAGGCCAAAGGCGGCTGTCAGGGTGTCGCCGCCGGCCGTGTCGTCCCAGAGGTCGTTTCCGTTGGCGTCCAGTCGGAACCGGCGGTCGCTCGGGCGCCACACCCCAACGGCTGATTCAGCAATTACTTGGACCTCGAAAGCGCCGACATCGAGCCGTCCGTTGCTCACCCGCGCATAACCTTCCCCGCGCTGGTCAAACTCCGGCGGCGGGGCGAAGTCCGGATCACCCTGGTCGATGGCCGGGCTACCCGGCAGCAGGGCATGCGTCAGGGTCGGGCCGCCGTTGTCCTGTAAGGGGCCGAGCAGCGCGTCTACTCCGAAGATGTTCGATCCAGGAACGGCGTCATTAATGAGCGCGTCGCCCGGGTCGCCGACTAGGGAGTAGCTCAACTCGACAGCCTCAATGAAATCCTGAGCGGAAGGAGAACCGCTCCGGATGTCTGGGTTACTCGGCGCTTCGTTCCCTGCCACAATGGAGTTTCGAATAATTGTTGCCTCCACGAACTGGTTGGTTGGAAATTCATCATAGAAACGCCGGAAAATTCCTCCGCCAACGTTTGCCGTGTTTGCTGTGACGGTACTATTCTCTAGCTTCATGTCGCCAGCGAATTGATAGATACCTCCTCCAGTTTGAGCCTCGTTCCCGGATATCGTGCTGTTCAATACCTCGAGGGATCCGTTGTATGCAAAACGGTTAGCATGAATAAAGACGCCACCGCCGAGCAATCCCTGATTTCCAGAGATGGTACTATCCCGAATTGAGCAGTAGCCGGAAGATATGCCTCCGCCTCTATTTCCAGACACTGTAGACGACTCAATACGCAGCCTATCGCAATGGATTCCAAAACTTCCGTTTTCAAGAACCTGGGTTCGCTTTACCCCCACACCAGACCAGCCACCAGCCGAAATCCCGGATCTGCTGTTACCAGTAATGACACTATCTTCCACCAGGAACGGAACACCATAGGCCCCGTCTCCGAGTATGCCATCGCCACCGTTGGAAGAGATCATACTACCTGAGATGGTCGTATTACCTCCACTCCAGCCGCTGATATGGATGCCATAATTGTCATTTCCGGAGATTGTAACATTGTGCAGGAGGATTCGTTTATAATAAACACCAGCGCCGCTCGATATCATGATTCCTGCTTCTGAAGTTCCGGTGACTTCAGAGCTTTCGATTGTTACCATGCCGAGTCCGGTTGCGTCATTTCCACCTATGAGCAGTCCGTGTTCTGCATTTGTTATTGTAAGACCCGACATTTTGAAGGAAGGGTCGAAGTAGCCGCCGCATCTAAGTACGTAACTGTCTCCGTTACCATCAATCGACAACTTGTCCTTCCCAGGACCGGTGATAGTTAACTCACCATCGTTAAAATTGAGCGGCCCTGAGGTCAGGGTGATGGTCCCGCTGACGCTGGAATCGAAGACGATTTCATCCGGGCCGAGATTGGCGTCCGCCGCGAGGAGCGCCTGGCGCAGGCTGCCGCGGCCCGAGTCATCGGTATTGGTGACGATGAAGGTTGCGGCGTGGATCGGCCCGACAGCCAGGACCGCACCCAAGCCCAGTGCACAGGCCAGAGAGGTGTTTCTCGGCCTCAGGCAGTCGGCGATTGCCTGTGCCAACTTCCGGTGACGGGGCGGTTCACCGCGAAGTGATGTTCCAGTGTGGGTGATCCGGTGTTTCATCGAGACGTACTCCCTCTCTTTGTTGGTCGATGGCGTTGGATGCGCCAGGAGATACCCCTGGCGCGTTAGCGAATCCTGGATGTCTTGGAGCCAGCCCACACGCGCGTCCAGGCCCCGGGCAAAGCGGCGGGGAGAGCGCGGTGGGCCGAAGCCGGGGTTGGGGGGAAAGACAGCCGCTGGGCACGGAGCGCCTTCAGGGCACGGTAGGGGGCGGCGATCCGACAGGATCCGCCGGTGCACGGGCGGTGGCACGGCAACCATTGCATGCCCTTATTAGAAACACAAAAGCCGAACGCTTCGCGTGACCTTCACGATGGTCACCCTCGGCAGTCCGGCTGTCCTGGGTCTCAGGATCCGCGACTTTCCGCCGCTACGTCACGGTAGCGTTGGCTTTGTTCTTCGTTTGCCAAAGTAAAGCCGTTCGGTTCTGCTTTTTCTACCGTGCGTTGCCGTCAAGTTTGGTGCCATGCCGCCACGGCGGCGGACGAAGGTGTGCCTGCCATGGATCGAGGTCGGCGTCGTCCGGTCGCCCCCGCGTTGTCTGCCCCCTACGGAACGCCCTCCCGCCGCACAATTGGACTGGCCCACCGCAGACCACGACACGCAAGGTCCTGGGCCCAACAGCCCGCCTTCTACATCGAGGCGCCGCGTTGGAGTGCTGCTCGTATATCTAAGCGTTGGATCGCGCAACCGAGACTTGGGCGCGCCGGGCAGGATCACGCGGTCGACTTGGGCGCATTTGCCGGGGCTCATAGCCGAGCTGCAAGGTGCGGAGGCTTCTCTTCCCACAAATGACGGCAACCCGAGCTTAAGGGTCTGCTGATCTCCACCCAACGGCCGCTCGTCCGCCAGAAGCCTCTCACCGCCTGCGGTCCCCTCTACCTGTTGAAGAACAGGGTCGGCGCGCACCGCAATCAGCGTAAAGTGATCGCTGACCTAAGCAGCCCTGGGTGACCGCAAAGCGCGTTCAGGAGACGCTCGCCGTCTCCCCTGTGGCTGCCCGTCACGGGGACTAAGGTGGCGGTCGGCCACTCAGGCGAAGGTAGGGTTGGGGAGCTTGGACCCCACCGCGCACGGCCCCGGGGGATAGCGCCGGCGCCCCGCCCGCGGTCCCGGTCGCTAGGCTCGCTTGGACAGCGGCCAGTCCGAGCTCCGGCTTCGACCCCACGGCGCCCTCATGCCAAGCGCCGCACGGGAAACGAGTTGGGGTCGGGCCCGGGTCCGTTCTGGTTCCGGGACACGGGCAATCACACGCGTGTTGATTCGCTGCGCCGAGGAAAATAGAGTACCGCCTCTTTCGCCTGGTGGCCGGCGGCTGTCGGCTCAGGGGGCGTCCTGATCGGACGTCCTGCGGTGCCCTTCTTTATCACGTCACTCTTGGAGGTCCTGTGTTGTCCGTACGTACCTTGCTCGTGGCCGCCGGGGTCACCCTTGTGCTGTCTGCCTGCTCGTTCGATCAGATTCTGGGGAAAGGCGGAACCGAGCCCCCCCCATCCGCGGCAAGCGGCACCTCCGGGACCGGGGCCTCCGGGGCCGCTGCCGGCTCGTCGATCTCCCGCGAGAAGGCCCTGGGGGCCGCGACCAAGGCAACGGGGGCCAAGGTGGTGGCCAAATCCGGGCAGTACCTGCTTTGCCGCACCACGGATGAGTACAAGGGGCGTACCACGTATTACTACACCTGCCGCGAGCAACGGTGCGTCGGCCAAGAGACGGCGGCAAAGGACATCAAGGCGCCCAAGACCAAGGCCGGGTGCCTCAGCACCTGCCGCAGCCTGGAAAAGAAGGGCAAGGGTGGCGCTCCGGGCGCCTACTGCGCGAGCTAAGTCCGCCACCGAGATACCCTGCGGTCGGGTTCGCCCGCCGCGACCGCAACGCCCCCGACCCGGATTCACCCGCCGCCCACCTGCTTGGCCGTGATTGCTCGAACCCAATGGCTCGGCTCGGGTGATCGCGCGAACGATCCCCGACCTCACCCGGGCCCGGTCGCGCAGGGAACCGGGGCCAGATTACTGAACATCATCGCAGCATCAGGCGGCGGTGCGCAGGTTTACTTTCCCAGGAAGCTCCCCGCGGGCGGCCGTCCAAGCGCAGCACAACGCCGCGACGGCCGCCTGCATGCGGGCACAGTTCCACCCCAACCGCACGTCAGGCCGCTGAGCGTATTCGGCGACCCCACCACGCGGCAGGACCGAGTGCGGCTCGGTCCTGCAAGGCGTCAACGGCCTAGTATCTCATCGACCTCGCTTTGGGTTAGGACCTGGGCTTGGTAGGTGACACCCGTCAGGTCCTCGATGTTCTTGACGAAGGCGCGCAGGTGACTCTCGGAACCATCGACCAGATGGGTATACAGGTTCTTCAGCGCCTTCTCGTCGGTGTAGTTGAGCCCGCACCCCAGCTCGCCGATGTCCGCATCATTGGCAAGGATCACCTTGGGGCAATCGATGATGTCGAGCATGTCCAGCTCCTCGATGAAGGCCCCGACATAGAGCGCACTCAGCAGGTCCACGCTGCCGCTCGCCACCAGGGCGGCGAACTTCTCCTGGAAATACCAACCGTACTCGCCGCCCTCGAAGACCCCAATGTTCCCCGGGAGGTCGTTGGCGTCGGGGTTGGGGTCCTCCAGCCCGTAGGACTCCAAGGTGTCCCGAACCGTGTCGGTGTGGGTCTGCTCGGACCCCTCGCCGATGTTGGTGAGGACCTCGGCCGCGGGCTGGCCCTCGTACTTCGCGGCCAAGGTCAGATAGACATCCCTTGCGAGCTTCTCCTCGGAGCGCATGAAGGTGAGGTGCATCGCCTCGATCTCATCAAGCGTGCTAACCGTAGCCGGCCCGGCGACGGCCGCGCAGGACCCCGCCGCTAGCAGCAGACCGACAATCGTTGCCTGTTTCATGGTTTCGCCTCAGCGTTCTCGTTGGCGGATGGACACGTGTCCTCCGCAATCCAACACACGGGTCTTCCTCAGAAAAGGCTAGCCCTACCCTGCCCTGGGAAAAAGGGCTCGACTTGAGTTCGCCTGATACAAGTCAACTGCGCCGCCAATGAGTGCCTGAAAGAAAACTCCGCTTTGGGGTCCACTTCACCCCTTGTGATCGCCTGCTCCATCGCCCTGTGGTTCCTGGTTCTGGACAGCGCGGTGAGCCGACTCGACGGGCTGCTTCTCTTCTGCGCCCTGATCGGCTACGTGGTCTGGTCCGTGCTCCAAGGCAGGAAGGAGGGGGCTGAGATCCAGGCAGAGTTCGCGCAAGGGCTGCCCCATGACGGCTCCAATGCCCGGTACATCGCGAAACAGGTCGGCCTGGTCGTGGGGGGGCTGGTCCTTCTGGTGATCGCGGCCCGACTGCTGGTCGGCGGGGCCTCGGACATCGCCCGGGCGCTCGGGGTGAGCGAGCTGGTGATCGGCCTCACCATCGTGGCGGTTGGGACCTCGCTCCCGGAGTTGGTGACCTCGGTGGTGGCCAGCCTGCGGGGTCAACGGGACATCGCCGTTGACAACGTGGTGGGTAGCAACCTGTTCAACATCCTGGCGGCGCTGGGCCTGGGTGCCCTGGCGGCCCCCGGGGGGATCGCCGTGGCCGATCAGGTGCTCCGGCTGGACCTTCCAATCATGATCGCCACCGCCCTAGCCTGTCTGCCCGTCTTCTTCACGGGAGGGCGGATCAGCCGGCTGGAGGGGGACTGTTCTTCTTCTATTACGTCGCCTACACGGCCTACGTCGTGATGGGTGCGACGGGCACCGCCCACATGCGCAGCTTCGAGCTGGCCGTGGTTGGGTCCGTCATCCCGCTCACTGCAATGGCCATCGCGTTCAGCGTCTATCAGCACCTCGGAGGCCAGCGTCGGCGCCCCTGACCCCCACGCGCCCGCCTACCCTCGGGAATACCCGGTGCGTTGGTGGTTCCGGAAGCGGGGCCAGTCGATGCCGAGCTTGCGCATGCGCGCCCTGAGGGTGTGGGGATTGACCCCGAGGACCTGAGCGGCGCCGAAAGGCCCCTCGATGCGGCCGAGGCAGCGCGTCAGGGCGGATTCGATCTGGCTGCGGATGGCCGCATCCAGGGTGTCCGACCCCGCGCCGGGCCCGGCAACGCTCGCGGATCCTGAAGCCTCCAGGGTCGAGGGCTCGCCACCCAGGGCTTCCGCCACCGCTAGCCGCC
>JBGSUY010000216.1:0-3676 GCA_041753195.1 Chromatiaceae bacterium | reverse complement strand
AACGCCCGAGGCGCGACCCGCCACGCGCGGCGGGACACCGCTTCGACATCCCGTTCGCCGGCTACTGCGCGCCGCGCAGCGGCTGTACCTCCGGGTCCCCAAACACCGGCGGCGGCAGCGGTGCCAGGAGATTCACCCGCGGGGTCTCCAGGGTCTCCAAGGTGCCGCCCAGGTGATCCCGAAGGTACTCGGCCACCACTTCCGTGCCATCCATTTGCTCATACAAGCCCACATCTGAGATTGCGACGAAGCTGGCCTTCCCGCTGGTGCCGTCGCGCACGGCGACCTCAATGTTGGTCGCCGGAACGCGATTGATCAGCGTGGGATCGGTGTCGTACCAGTACGAGGCGTAGGAATAGGTCGTACCCGGCGCGGTCACCAGCGACCCATCACCGACCCTGATGTTGGACGCCCGGCTGCCGAGCGACGCGTAGGGGTCGAAGTCGAAGGTCACCCCCGAGAAGCCAAACAGCCAGCCACCGGTCCAGCGGCGCGGATCGGGGTTGAGCGAACCATCCGCGGGGTTCTCAATCTGGTTCTTGACCGCCTGCCCCGCGATGGTGCCGCGCGCAATGCGCGGGCCGATCGGCATGAAGTGGTAGAGGTCCTCGAGCTTCACCGGCCCCGGGGCCACATGGGTCCCGTAACGGAAACCGCGGATGGCGCCGATGTCCGCCCCGGCGACCGCCCGGAAGGCGTCAGTCAGGAAGTCATGGGAGGTGCCCTCGATCACGCCCGGGAGCGCCTCGTGGGAGAAGTTCGAGCGGTGCAGCCCCACCCGCGTGTCGCCGATGACGGTGTCGATGGGGGTCTTGAGCGTGCCGCCGTGGAAAGGGTTGATTTGGGTGGTGAACTGCGGACCCGACACGAAGGGCGCCCGGACCTCGGCGACCCTGGTGGCGATCATCGCGTCGTCCTTGATCGTCGAGTCGATAACATGGGACTTCCACTTCCAGTCGTTGAGCTGGCCCCGCTTGAAGGTGAGCCGCAGCTCGCCGAGGTTGGTGCCGTCCTGGCCCTCTTCGACGACGATGGTCTGCCCGCCGCTCGGGGTGGTCACGACCACCGCGGCGGGCGTCTCCTCGTGCATGTCGGAGGAGAGGATGACGTCGATGCCGTCGTTGCGCTCGGCGAGCAGGCTGTTGTTGGCCAGCCCGAGCTCTGAGAGCATGACGATTGCGGCGACGCCCTCCTCATCGCGAAGCTTGGCGATCTGGGCACGCAGCTCCGCTTCGACCTCGGAGACGTCGGGCGTCCCCGAGGAGCCGGGAACTGAGCTCAGGAAGCACAGGCCCGCGGTGACTGCGGATCCCACGACCTGGGGACCACGGTCGGTGGTGAAGCCGAGAAGGCCGACCTTCACGCCCTCGATCTCCTTCACCAGGTAAGGTGGCAGAACGTAGTCGCTCTCCGGACAGGTCTTGCCCGCCTCGGCCCGGCGCACGTTGGCCGCCACCGTGCCCCAGGGCGCCAAGGGCGCGTCACCCGCGAAGAGCTCGAGGAAGCGCTCGGTCCCGTAGACGAACTCCCAGTTGCCGGGTGCGAAGGCGTCGATACCGAACGCGTTGAGCACCTCGACCAGGGCCTGCCCGCGGGTGTAGAGGGCCTCGGCCGAGCCCTGGACGGTATCGCCGGTGTTGAGGAGCAGGGTGCGCTTCTTGCCGCCCTCGTTCCGGCTCTCGGCGAAGGTGCGGATCTGCTCGATCTTGGTGTACATCCGCGCCAGCCCGCCCTCGGGCTTATGGCCGCGCCCGTCGCTGCGAAGGTTCGGGCGCGGGACCATGTGACCATGAATGTCGCCGATATGGATCAGGGTGAGCTGAAGCTCGCCGTCGGCGGGCTTCGCCCAGGCCCCGGTGAGGGGCAGGAGCGTCAAGGCGCCGGCAATCGTGAGGGCACGCGCGAGGCATCGTGCCCGGTGGTCGGGTTGGTGTCGCAACATCGAGGGGTTCTCCTCTGGCTGTGGTGGTTGGCTTGGGCTAGTCAGGGCTGGACGTAGGTGTAGCCGCGGGACTGGAAGTCGGCGAGCGCGGTGACGCCCGCCGTGGTGTACTCCACGCCTTCGATCAGCTCAGCCGTAGCGCCGCCGGGGCTCTCATCAGCGGTGGGCAGGGTGTTGTTGGCGACAAAGGCGCGGGTGGTGTTCTGGCAGAAGTAGAACTTGACACCGGCGTCGATCAGGGCGCGAACCTGCTGCTCGAACTGGTTGCGGCCCGTCACGGGGTTGGCGTTGCCGTCGAGACCCTCATTCGTCAGCATCTGCCAGCCACCGCTGCCGTGGACGACCGCGACGATCTCGTAGTCCCGGCCCTGGAGCATGCCGTGGGTGATCTCGTAGTCGTCGATCATGTTCTTCATGTTGCCAAGCGCGTAGGGCCGGGTGCAGCTCGCGTTCGAAGCGGCTGTGCTGCAGAACTGGTTGATCTGCACCACGACCTTGACCTTGTGCCGGCGCTCCAGGCAGCGGGTGAGGCCCTGGGTCCCGGGTCCGAACTCGTCGTCGAGCTCGAGCCCCTGGACCAGTCCGACCGGACAGGCGTTGTTGCCGGTCCCCGCGGCGCCTGCGGCACTGGTGAAACCGAGGCCGAAAAGGGACGTAGCGAGCAGGCCGGCGCAAATCAGGTGTGTTCTCATGAAAAACCATCCTAATGGTGGGTGTAATGGTGGAGGACGACGGGCCGGAGCGCTGCGCTCACAGGGCGGCGCCCGGTCGCGTGAGTCCCAGGGTCGCGCGGTCGGTTGACCCTGCCCAGGCAGATGCCTGACCTGCGGATTTATTCCCGAGTATTTTTCTCAGCGCCGGAATAAATCGGCCTGCCCTCCGTCTGTCTGGTCGAGGAGGAGAGCGAGAACACCATGCACATTATTGACCTGCTCGGCGGTGCGTCGATCGCCAAAGATCGGATCGCCGAACGCCGGGGACGGCTCTACCGGGTAGCCTATGCCTGGTGCGGTGAGCGCCATCTGGCCGACGACCTGGTCCAGGAGACCCTCACCCGCGCGATCGCCAAACGCCACCAGCTTCGGGAGCCGTCGCGGCTCGACAGCTGGCTCTACTCGATCCTGAACAACTGCTGGCGCGAGCACCTACGGGGGCGTCGCCCGCAGGAAGAGCTCGACGAGCAGAGCCTCACCTCCAGGCATTGCACTGAACAGATCAACCAGTCCGGTGAACTCTGTCAGCGGGTGCTCGAGCTGATGGGGCGCCTTCCGGAGGGGCAACGCCAGGTCCTCTCGCTGGTGGCGTTGGAGGAGCTGAGCTACCGGGAGGTGGCCGAGACACTCGACATTCCTATCGGGACAGTGATGAGCCGCCTGTGCCGCGCGCGCCAGTTCATTGCCCGGGCGCTGGAGGCCCCCGCCCCGACCGCGGCAGCGACCCGGCCCTTTCTCAGGAGGGTGAAATGAACGAATGCCTACTGTGCACCGACGAGGACCTCAACCGGCTGCTCGATGACGAGCTCCCGGGCGCCGAGCGCCGTCGGCTGCTTGGGCTCATCGAATCGGACCCTGCGCTCGCCGATCGGCTGCGTGGGCTGCGTCGCGTCGACGAGGTGCTGCGCGAGACCTACGTCGAGGTGGAGCCGCCGTCCCGCGAGAGACTTCAGGATCCCCGACGCAACCGGGTGCGACGGGTTGCCGCGGCCGCGGCGCTGTTCCTCCCCCTGGGGTTTCT
>JBGSUY010000215.1:0-9487 GCA_041753195.1 Chromatiaceae bacterium | reverse complement strand
CGCGACCTCCTCGGAACGCCCCGCCGCGATTGCGCCGTCGGGGCAGAGGCGAAGCGATGAAGGAGTTCGACCGCACCGAGCGCATCGGGGCCGAGTTGAAGCGCGAGCTCTACCAGGTCCTGCGCGACGAGGTGCGGGACCCGCGCCTGGCCAACCTCACGATCCAGGAGGTGCGGGTGGTGCGCGACCTATCCCACGCCAAGGTGTTCTTCACCTGCTTCCCAGCGGACGAGAATGGCCGCGAGCAGGAGCGCCTGCTGAACGGGCGTCTCGCCGGCTTTCTGCGTCATGCCCTGGCCCAGCGCGTGCGGCTACGCACCATGCCGCAGTTGCAATTCGTCCACGACGAGTCCATTCGCGCCGGCGAGCACCTGTCCGCGTTGATCGAGCAGGTGGCCGAGGAAGGTGCCGTCGATGCGGGCGATCCGCCCGGCATCTGAGGGGCCAAGACAGCATGGGCAGACGCCATCCCGCGGGACGCAACGTCACCGGCATCCTGCTTTTGGACAAGCCCATCGGGCTTACCTCCAACGACGCCCTGCAGCGGGTCAAGCGGATCTACCGCGCCGCGAAGGCCGGCCACACCGGGAGCCTCGACCCACTCGCCACCGGGCTCCTGCCGGTGTGTCTGGGGGCGGCCACCAAGTTCTCCGCCTATCTGCTCGACGCGGACAAGCGCTATCGGGTGCGGGTGCACCTGGGTGTGACCACCAGCACCGCGGACGCGGAGGGGGAGGTCCTGGAGCGCCGCCCGGTGGCGGGGGTGGATACGCAGCGGATCGAAGCCGTGTTGGCTGCATTCCGGGGCGAGATCGATCAGCTTCCGCCCATGTATTCCGCCGTCAAGCACGCCGGGGAGCGGCTCTACAAGCTGGCCCGACAGGGTCTGGAGGTCGAGCGTCAGCCCCGCCGCATCCAGATCTTTTCCCTCGACCTCATAGGCACCGATCTGCCGGAGATCGAGCTGGACGTCCACTGCTCCAAGGGGACCTATGTGCGCACCCTCGCAGAGGACATCGGTCGGGATCTGGGCTGCGGCGGCCATGTAAGCGCACTCCGCCGCACCGGGGTCGGGCCCTACGAGGAGACGACGGTCGACTTCGTCACCCTCGACCAACTTCGGGATCTGGCGGACCAGGAGGGTGCGGCACCTCGCCTGGATGCCCTGCTCCTCCCTTTGGAGTCGGCCCTCGGGCACTGGCCCGCGGTGCGGCTGTCGGCGGATGCCGCGTTCTACCTGCAGCAGGGTCAGGCGGTCCTGGTACCCCAGGCGCCGACCCAGGGCCTGGTGCGGCTCTACGACGTGTCCCAGCGGTTTCTGGGCGTCGGCGAGATCCTGGACGACGGCAAGGTGCAGCCCAAGCGGCTGATCTAGGCGCTGATTTGGGGGCTGATCTGAGCCGCCGATTTCGTTTGGTTCGCGAAGGACGAGCCGGTAAAATTTCGCCCTCTCTCATGATCGGCCCAAGCGGCCGATCGGGTTGGCCGGACCCCCTGAGGTCATAGTCGGGGTGGTCAAGACGGCGGTGGTTGCCGCCGGCACTGCGGCCTTTTGTCCTGTGCCTCGATGAAATTTAGGAGACATCCCATGACTATGACCGCAGCAGACAAGAAGCAGATCGTCGACACCTATGCCCGCGGGGAGCGCGACACCGGCTCCCCCGAGGTGCAGGTGGCCCTCTTGACGGCGCGCATCCTACAGTTGACCGAGCACTTCAATACCCACAAGCACGACCATCACTCGCGCCGCGGCCTGGTGCGCATGGTCAATTCCCGGCGCAAGCTGCTCGACTACCTCAAGGGCAAGGATCTGGAGCGTTACCGCGCGCTGATTGCGCGTCTGGGCCTGCGTCGCTGAGGGCTCCCCGGGGCGCGGGGGACGCGGCGTGCGCCGCCACTCCCTTGCCCCGGGAACGGAGAGATCCGCCTGGGCTGTCACCGGGTGGATCGCTCTGACGACCCGGCCCGCGTGCCACTGCTCCTAACCCCAGGACCCAGCCCCCGAGACCCCAGACCCCAGACCCATCGGCGACCCCAATTCCGAGGATATCCCGTGATTCCCACCCCCATTCGCAAGCAGTTCCAATTCGGCAGCCAGACCGTGATCCTGGAAACCGGCGAGATCGCCCGCCAGGCCGACGGCGCCGTACTCGTCAACATGGACGACACCGTGGTGTTGGTCACCGTCGTCGTGAGCAAGAAGCCGGCCCCGGAGCGTGACTTCCTGCCGCTCACCGTCGACTACCAGGAGAAGACCTACGCCGCCGGTCGTATCCCCGGCGGTTTCTTCCGCCGGGAGGGCCGTCCCAGCGAGGCCGAGATCCTTACCTCGCGGCTGATCGACCGGCCCATCCGACCCCTGTTCGCCGAGGGCTACACCAACGAGGTGCAGATCATCGCCACGGTCAAGTCCCTGAACCCGGCGGTGAGTGCCGAGGTCCCGGCGATGATCGGCACCTCCGCGGCCCTGGCGGTGGCCGGCGTGCCTTTCAACGGACCCATCGGGGCGGCGCGGGTGGGCTACAAGGACGGCGAATACATCCTGAACCCGGCGGTCACCGGCCTGGGCCCGGACAGCGACCTGGACCTGATGGTGGCCGGTACCGAGCACGCGGTCCTGATGGTGGAGTCCGAGGCCCGGGGGCTCTCCGAGGAGGTCATGCTGGGCGCGGTGATCTTCGGTCATGAGCAGATGCAGGTGGCGATCCAGGCCATCCGCGAGCTGGCGGCCGAGGTGGGCAAGCCTCCGATGCCATTCACCCCCGTCGCGCCCAATCTGGACCTCGCGAACTGCGTTGCCACGGCCTGCGCCGACCAGATCGCCGATGCCTACACCATCAAGGAGAAGCAGGTCCGCTACTCGACCCTGGACGCCATTCGCGCCGGTGTGGTGCAGGGCATCTGTGGCGAGGAGGGCTGCAAATGGAGCGAGCAGCAGGTCATGGGGGCCATCGAGCGCCTGGAAAGCCGAGCGGTGCGCGGCAACATCCTCGAAGGGCGTCCCCGCATCGACGGGCGCGACACCAAGACGGTGCGCCCTATCACCATCCGCACCGGTGTCCTGCCCCGCACCCACGGCTCGGCGCTCTTCACCCGCGGCGAGACCCAGGCCCTGGTCATCACCACCCTGGGGACGGAGCGGGACAGCCAGATCATCGACGCCCTGGAGGGCGAGCGCCGGGAGCACTTCATGCTCCACTACAACTTCCCGCCCTTCTGCGTGGGCGAGATCGGGCGGGTGGGCAGCCCCAAGCGCCGGGAGATCGGTCACGGGCGCCTGGCCAAGCGCGGCGTCTTGGCGGTGATGCCCGGCATCGAGGCCTTCCCCTATTCGGTGCGGGTGGTCTCCGAGATCACCGAGTCCAACGGCTCCAGCTCCATGGCGAGCGTGTGCGGTACCAGCCTGTCCCTGATGGACGCCGGTGTGCCCATCAAGGCACCGGTGGCGGGCGTGGCCATGGGGCTGATCAAGGAGGGGGAGCGCTTCGCCGTCCTCACCGACATCATGGGCGACGAGGACCACCTGGGTGACATGGACTTCAAGGTGGCCGGTACCGCCCAGGGCATCAATGCCCTCCAGATGGACATCAAGATCGAGGGCATCACCCGGGAGATCATGGAGGTCGCCCTGGCCCAGGCGCGGGAAGGCCGGCTACACATCCTGGGTGAGATGAACAAGGTCATCGACGTGCACCGCGCCGAGATGTCCGAGCATGCTCCGCGCATCATCGAGATCAAGATCCACCCGGAGAAGATCCGCGACGTCATCGGCAAGGGCGGGTCCGTCATCCGCTCCATCACCGACGAGACCGGCGCCACCATCGACATCACCGACGACGGCCTGGTGAAGATCTTCTCGGTGGAGAAGGCCGCGGGCGAGGAGGCCAAGCGGCGCATCCAGCTCATCACCGCCGACGTGGAGGTGGGCAAGGTCTATGAGGGCCGGGTGGCCCGCCTGATGGACTTCGGTGCCTTCGTGACGATCCTCCCCGGTCGCGACGGCCTGGTGCACATCTCCCAGATTTGCGAGGAGCGGGTCCAGTCCGTGAACGACAAGCTCAAGGAGGGCGACCAGGTCCGGGTCAAGGTCCTGGAGGTCGACAAGCAGGGCCGTATCCGGCTCAGCATGAAGGCGGTGGAGCCGGGCGAGTAGGCTTCGAGCAGACACAGCGGTCGTCCATTGACGGCCGGCAACAAAGGGGCCACGCGGCCCCTTTTTTTGTTGACAAATAGCGCCACCCGGGCGGGCCGCTTCAGCCATACAGCTCTGATCCCGAGGAGTCAAAGCCCAAGCTGTGTTCACAGCCCGCCACCATAGGGACATAATCCGGCCATCCGAACGCACAAGGAAAAGGGGCACGGACCACCAGCACCTAATCCCGATGGCAAGCCTTGAGCCCCCGAGCCGTGAGTTTAAGTAGTAGTTGTGGCTGCCCGTACCGTCGGATCTCTGGGGCTTCTTGTTGCTAGGACGTCATCCGAGCACGGCCATCGCAGACAAGAATCCACGTCTGCGAATAGCGGTAGTTGAATCCCTTTCCACGCAACTCAGAGGCATCAATCATGCCCTCACTTTCCGACCGAATCTACGAAGAGACCAAGACCCTGGCCGAACTCGAAGCCCTGGAGGTCCTGGATTTCATTGGCTACTTGAAGCACAAGACCGGCGCAGTCAAAACTTCGGAGCCCTTAAGTCAGACCGCTGAAGCGGACGCCGACTGGGCGGAGTTCGAGAAGCTGGCCGGTGCCTGGTCCGGGATATTCGATCGGGAGGCGTGCTATGACCGCCCGATCCTTCGCTGATACCAACGTCGCCGTTTACGCGCTCGACACGGACCCGGTGCGGCGGGGTGCCGCCCTGGACGTCATGAAGGCTCGCCCGACCATCAGCGTTCAGGTGGTCAACGAGTTCCTGAGCGTCGCCCTGGGCAAGATGCGCCTGACCCGCCCGACCGCCAATCGCCTCGTGGCCATCTTGCTGCGCCGCTGCGAGGTCTTGGACCTGACGGTCGAGATGGTGCGCACGGCCATCGCCCTCGGCGAGCGCATCCAGGGACTCGGGCCGGTCCTGTACAAGGTGCGGGTCAGAAATACCAGTACCGTGCGGGGATAGAACGGGGGCTATCGCATCATCTACTAGCTGCACACGGCCACCGACGTGCTGCTGGTGACGATCTACTCGAAGTCCGAGCAATCCCCTGCTCGGTTTCAAGACCTGCCCCCCAGCGATGTATTGACCCCGGCGTTGTTTGGCATGCAACGAGGCGAGAACAGACCCCATGCTCCTGACCTGGTGGCAGAAGACGTGGCACAGCCCGATGGCGATGCCCGCCCCGCGCACCACCCCCTGGACCTGGGCGGTGATGTCGTAAGTTCCCCGCCCGTGCGTCGGCACGGTCAGCCTATGTTGCACGATCATGGATTGGGCTCCGTGGTTCGGTTCGGGCTGGGTGGACAAAACCGCGGCAGGACAACGGCGGCGATCCGCAATCTTCGGAGTGGGAACGGACGATGCCTCAGCGCCATTCCCGAAGCTTCACACCGGACTGAATGTCCGCGCCAGTGTCAGGTGCCGAGCCAAGGCGGTTCGTCGGTCGGCACTCGTCCGCGGCGGCGATGGAATCGGGAAGGGCCTGAAGGCTCGACGGAGCCCTGGGCTCCGGTCGTTTCCGGTGACTCGCACTCCGGGCAGAGTCGCGTGTGTTGGGAAGGCCCGCGCGGTCATTTGGCGACGACGAAAATCCACCAATCTGCACGTGGTTGCAATCGCCGTCGCTTCGGCTAACCAGATGAAGGGCGATCAAATGATTCCGATCGCCGGACCGTGCGACGACTGCCTGCGGGCCAAGGTTCGGTCGGCTGTGTCCAGTCGGCGTTCTAATCGTTCCTCAAACGGGGGGAGTAGGTAATGGTGCAAGTCATGCGTGGGGTCCTGCGCGCCGCGCTGCTGGCGAGTGTCGTGGCGAGTCAGTGGGCGTTTGCAGCCGAGGGAGAGACGAAGATCCATTGGTACGGGCAGTCCGCGTGGAAGATCGTAACGCCCTCGGGCGGGGTGATCCTGATCGATCCCTGGCTCACGGTGCCGACCAATCCAGACAAGGGCGCGATCGCCAAGCTGGAGCGGGTGGACTACATCCTGGTCACGCACGGGCACTCTGACCACGTCGGCGACTCGGTGGAGATCGCGAAGAAGACCGGTGCGATACTGGTCGCGCCCTATGGCCTGCAGTTCAACATGAAGTCGATGCTGGGCTACCCCGAGCAGCAGGCGACCCTGGCGACCGGGGGAAACGTCGGTGGCACCATCGAGCTGCCCAAGGCCGGCGCACGGGCGACGATCGTCAATGCCGTCCACGGCTCGGAGCTCACGCCACCGCACATCCCGGCTCCCGCACCGGGCCAGCCCGGAGTGGTCTACAGCGGAAATCCCGTCGGCTTTGTGCTGCACATCGACGGCGGCCCAACCATCTACCACACGGGCGATACCGACGTGTTCGAGGACATGAAGCTGATCCCGATGTTCCAGCATGTCGACCTGATGCTGGCCTGCATCGGCGGGCACTTCACCATGGACCCGGCGCGCGCGGCGCTGGCCGTGGATTGGGTGGGGCCGGCGCACGCGATCCCGATGCACTTCGGCACCTTCGGGCTGTTGGCCGGTACGCCGGAGCAATTCCGCGAGGCCTTGGCCAAGTACAACAAGGCCGACAAGCTCATCGTCATGAAGCCGGGCGAAGACCGCACGTTCTGAGAGAGCCTACGGAGGAATCCGGTTATCGAGGTGCATCGCGGTAGACCTGCCCCACCCAGTCCCGGAACCACGGCGGGCGGGCGAGCAGGATGTAGGCAAGCAGAAACGCCGTAAGAGGGACCGCGAAGGCCGCGGTGTCCGCCACGACGATGAGCAGTGCCCAGACGAGACGGTGCGTAAGACGCATGCGTACCTCAGGATCTCCAGGGACAAGGAATCCAACTTCGTCCGCGGGCCACGACGTCGAAGCGTTCGTCGGCCCGCAACCTCTTAGACGACTTAGACGACGGATCCCGGCATGAGCCGGGATTCCGGAGTGCTGATCGCTCGGTCTATTTGTAGTAACCGACGGCGCAGGTCTGATCGCCGATCTTGGTCACGAAGGCGACCTTCTCCACCGGCGCCGTCTCTCCCGGCCGCGTCCAGACATAACTCACCTCGACGACCTCGCCCGGCTTTGTCTTCGCTGCCGACAGGACCTTCTCCCCAACCGGCGCACCGGCCTTGTCCTTGAGTTTGGTGGCATCCGTACCAGCGAGCGTCGGATGGGCCGAGAAGTTGCCGTCGGGCCCGATGCAGTAGGGGTATAGGTCGCGGTCTTTGAACCCGCCTTCACCCTTGGTAAACATGGCGAGGGCTTTTGCCTGATCGGCCTTCATCGCCGCGACGACCTTGTCGAGCATCGCTCTAGCCTCTCCGGCAGTGCCGAAATCCGCCGCGAGGACGGCCGCACCAGCGGCCAGGGCAATCAGTGCAAATCCGAACAAGCGTTTCTTCATAGGTGCGTTCCTCGGTGGTGGTGGATCTGCGGCGCGCCGAACTGCCGCGGCAGACGCAGACCGGAGGAAGACTAGTCTAGGATCGCCCCTGCGGCCAGGTCCGATCACAACCAGGATCCACCGCCAGCGGACGTGTCGCCTGAACGGCGGGACTGTCCCATGTGCCGTCACTGGCGCTTGGCCGCACGAACGCCGCGTTCCGGCCAAGTGCGGACGCTGGTGCGACGCCGGCCGGGGGTCGGCAGTCGCCTGGACAGCTGACAGTCGCCAGGTCGACGAATTACATACACTGTCCCCGGAATTGGTGGAAAAACCAAGAAATAATCTCGCGTTGCGGCAGATGCCGCGAGGCACGCCGTGCGGCCTCAAGATGAAAGACTACAAGGTCCTGCGATGGCCGATCACAGGAACCCCTCCGGAGCCCCAGGGCCAAGCCGGATGCCTGTCTCGGCCGAACGGCGTGAGGAACTCGAACGGGCGGCGTAGTTCGGCGGGGGAGCAACCGGGATACTAGGCGAAGGGCCGGCTGCCGTACGCTGTTTGCCGACACCGGACGTTGCCCGGCTGACAGACCGCTCACGACGCGCAGCGGACTGTCGCGTTCAACCCTCACAACGGCCAGATCTGCACCTAACCGCGCCGCACACGATCCCAACCCGCCGCAGGTTCTCGTCTTCGAACACGGCTGAGCTGTAGTCCCCCAGCCGCGGGGGACGCCCGGGCGCCGGAGGCTCCCAAAGGACGTGCTCCCCGGACGCAGCGCGTCGTGCATCTATGTGCCCGCTGCTGCCCGCGATGCGCAGCGTCGACTTGGAGAACTCGAAACGTAGCGGCTTTTTTGGTCTAAAATCATTCATCGCCGCGGCAAACATGCTCGGAAGGGCAATAGTTATGTCACGAAAGAATAGAATGAGCGAGCTAGATAGGTGGATGATACCTCTGGATAAGGGCTATTCAAACGCCAACGCCAAAGCTCAGTGGCGGACACTATCGCCAGAAGAGAAAGCGCACGCAAAGCGCCAAGCAAAGCGAGCGCACGCCTTTGTGTGGGCCCAACATAAGAGTGGCGCAAACCAGTTGGCGGACCAAACATTGCGGGCGTTCATTCTTGAATATAATTCGAGAATCGCCAGGCACGGGTTAATCGAATACGACTTGCCAGCATCTTTTGAGTTTATGGAAGCGTTCGCAGAGTACGTCCCGCATCTTCTTAGTTTCAGTATACTCCCAGAACGGGATTACATGATCGACTCATCCGACTTCTTGGAATACATCTCCGGCGATGAGTCGCCAGCCGATGCCATGTCGGCTGCGTATGAGTTAGCGGAAAGCGAGATTTATAATGTTACATCAGTGATGGATCCCCACAATACGCTAATCGCGACAGACACTGACACGATCGGTTTTGGGGCCGCGAGCATAGTGCGGAGAGGAGACGAAGTTGTCGTCATGCTCATCTGTGGATCAAAGAGTCAACCAGAAGCACTTACCAAAGAAGAATGGATGAATGTGGACTCTACCAAGCCTTGGGCACAACAGATTGCGGAAGAGTCCGCAAGAGCAGGAACGCCCAACAAATGGTTTATGTTGAACGGAGATTTATTCAAACAAATCGCACTTGTTCGTTACGACCTGAACCGTCGCACCGTGGTTGACCGGGCGATTGGATGGGAAAGCGGGGCGCATTGGCAATGGATCTCTGACCAGCACATCGTGGCCCGCGACGTGCCTATAGAGAAACTGCGAGCCATGGTAGTCAAGCTGGAGAAGCATAGAGCAACGTTTCGGCTAGCAGAAAGCACCCTTCTCGTCCCCAGTTAGGAACGGTTCACTAACAAGTTACTCAGTCTTCCTAGACTGACAGGTAACAAATATGCGCCAACATATTGAGCGGAAGTGCTCCGGGTGAGACGATCGCCACCACGCACTGGATGGTATGGGTGGTCTGATGAGCGAG
>JBGSUY010000214.1:0-3509 GCA_041753195.1 Chromatiaceae bacterium | reverse complement strand
CGGCCCGGTCGATGACCTGGATGCGCCCCCCTGGGTTTTCGCCTGGGGTCTCTTCTTGGATCACGCCCTAGCCTCCCGTTCCGGACGTCGCCCTGTCGCGACCTCAGCCTCCGCGAGCACCCAGTGAGGTGCCTGGGCAGGGCTCAAGATTACGCCAAATGAAAACGTGCCGCTCAACATTTCGCATAGCGGAAATCCACCCCGTACCTGTCCCTTGCGAAAAAGACTTGATGCGACAGCAGGTTGGCTAACTTGGACCGGGAGGGCTTGCAGATTTCACGATACGCAATCATATCTGCATTGTGAAAATCCGCTCGACTCGCTAGCTTAGTCCCAACGTCGAGCCAAGCGCGGCTCGACCCAGCCAACCAACCGACCCGAGGACACCGCCATGGCCACCCCCGCCGCCCTGCTGACCAGACCAGCCCCCCATTTCTGTACGGGCATGCTGCACTTCGACGATCTGCACGACGACTTCCATCGGCTGGGCGCCGAGCCCGCGATCCCGACGGGGGCCCACGCGATCGCGGCGGTCGATGAGGCGGTGGTCTACCAGACCCAGCTCGTCGCCGATGCCCTGCGCTACACGACGCTGCAGCTCTGCGCCTCCAAGGAGTCCGGCCACCCGGGCGGTTTCGCGAGCGGCGCGGACGCCTACGCCGCCCTGGTGATGTTGGGCCACACCAACATCGTGACAGAGGTGGGTCACCACGCTCCCGGTTTCTACAGCGCCATGTTCCTGGACGGCTCCCTGGAGGTCATGGGTATTCACACCATGGAGCATCTCCAGGAGCGATTCCGGGAGCGCGACGGGCTCCTCGGCCACCTGTCCGGGGCCATCCCCGGGCTGCTGGCCCCCGCTGGCCCTCTGGGTCAGGGCCAGCACTTCGCCATGGCCGCGGCCTATTTGCACCGGGACCGGCTCTTCCCCTGCACCATCGGCGATGGCGGACTCGGCGAGCCTTACATTTTGTCTGCCTTCAAGCACTTCCACACCAGCTACCCAGAGGTGACCAACTTCCTGCCCGTGCTGATCTGGAACGGCTACAGCCAGGAGCACCACTCCATGGTGTCCCTGATGAGCAATGAGCAGATGATCGCCTACTGGCGGGCGCACGATTTTCAGCGGGTCATCCTGATCGACGCCAAGGACTTTGACGACGCCGGCCAGGATGGTGCCTACGTGGACAGCACCCGATTTGGCCGCGAGGCCAGGCTCGCCTTCACCCGGGCGGTGCTGGAGGGGATGAAGGATGCCGCCGACTCGGCCCTGTCCGGGACCTTGACGGCCGTAATCGTCAAGCAGCTCAAGGGGGCCGGTGTCCACGCCCAGGGGGCCAAGTCCCACAATCTCTACCCCGGGGACCACGCCGCCAAGCCCAACATCGCCGAGGCCCTGGCGCGACTCGCCCTGGCGCCCGAGGCTTGGGAGCTGGTGCGCACCAACCTGGCCCGGGCGGGGGGTGGTCCCGCCGGCAAGACGGTGGTGACGGAGCTGGATCGGCAGCCGCCCGCCATCGGTGACCTCCCGACGCGGGCCTTCGCCCCCGGGGAGAAGGCCGTGCCGGCATCGGCCATGGGCGAGATGGTGGCGGCCCTGGGTGAGCGGGACCCCCTCTTCGTGGTGACCAACGCCGACGGCAATGAGGCCTCCAACATGAAGGTCATCAACGAGCGGCTGAAGATCCGCCATCCCACCGAGGATGGGCTCTACAACCAATCCCCCACGGGTCAGGTCTACGAGCCCCTGAACGAGGATGCCTGCGCGGGCTTCGCGGCCGCCCTGGCCCTGTTCGGCGGCCGCTCCCTGTGGCTTTCCTACGAGAGCTTCGCCATCAACGGCTGGCCGATCGTGCAGACCGTGGGCCAGGCCATGGCGGAGCTGCGCCGCAAGACCCCCGCGGTGGTCTCCATGTTCACCGCCGGGGCGCTGGAGCAGGGCCGCAACGGCTGGACCCACCAGCGCCCCGAGATCGAGAACTACATCGCCGGCCAGATACGCAACGGCAACTGCTACCTGCTGTACCCCGCGGATGCCAACATGATCCAGGCGGCCTATGGGTGGGCGGTGGGCCAGCACAACAAGTGCATCAGCATCGTCGCCTCCAAGTCGCCCCTGCCGGTCTATGCGACCCCGGAGCAGGCACGACGGGCCATCGAGACCGGGGCCGTCGCGCTCTATGAGACGTCCACCGCCAATACCAGCCGGGAGCGGCCACTGGTGGTCTTCGCGGTGACCGGTGACATGGTGCTGCTGCCGGTGTTCGAGGCCAAGGAGCGGCTGGAGTCCGCGGGGCTGCGGGTGCGCATTGTCTCGGTGGCCAATCCGCGCCGGCTCTTCAGGCCCGACGACGTGGCCTGGCGCCACAGCGCCCAGCCCGACGACCGCTTCATGAACGACGCTGCCTTCGCCGCCCTGTTCGACGGCGATGTTCTCCTGGGGGTGAGCGGCGGAGGCACCTTGGCGCTGGAGCCGGTGATGTTGCGCTCCCGTGCCTCCGCCCGGGACCTGATTGGCTGGCAGCGCGGCGAGACCACGGCGAGTCCCGCGGAGATCATGGCCTACAACGGCATCAGCGGCGAGGCCCTGGCCGGGCGTGCGCGGGCTCTGGTCAGGGAGACGACCCTGGACGAGGCGGCGTAGGCGTAGTAGGCGTAGGGCGGATGCCCGAAGGGCGATCCGCCACCACGCAGAGTCCAGGATCGAAACCGCTAATGTCGGAACCGCCTCTGGCGTGCCGTCGATGCCCGCAAACCCCAGTGGCGGAACCGCCTTCGGCGTTCCGCCCTACTCTCTGGTAGAACCCGATCATGAGCAAAGCCACAACCAAGATCATCGCCATCGACGACGACCCCACAGGGTCCCAGACGGTCCACGGCTGCCTGCTCCTGACCCGCTGGGACCCGGAAACCCTGCGCGAGGCCCTCGTTGACGCCTCGCCGCTCTTCTTCGTGCTCAGCAATACCCGGGGCCTGGGGCCCGAGGAGGCGGCGGCCGTCACCCGGGAGATCTGCGTCAACCTACGCTCCGCCCTTGTAAGCCTGGAGTCGGAAGGGCACCCAATCCAGCCGATAGTGGTCAGCCGCTCGGACAGCACCTTGCGCGGGCATTATCCGGTGGAAACGGACGTCATCGCCGAGGAGCTGGGACCCTTCGACGCGCACTTCCTGGTACCCGCCTTCTTCGAGGGGGGCCGCATCACCCGCGGCGGGGTGCATTACCTGCTGGTGGACGGGAAGCTGGTGCCGGTGAACCGCACCGAGTTCGCCCGGGACTCGGTATTCGGGTATAGCCACGCCTATCTGCCGGACTATGTGGAGGAGAAGACGCATGGCCTGATCCGTGCCGAGGCGGTAATTCGATTCGACCTGGACGCCGTGCGCGGTGACCTCGGCCAGCGCCTCCAGGCACTGTCGGGGAACGCCTGCTGCGCGGTGGACGCCGAATGCCAGCGGGATCTGGACGGCTTTGCCCGCCAGGTGCTGGCCGCCGCCGGCGAGGGCAAGCG
>JBGSUY010000213.1:0-3840 GCA_041753195.1 Chromatiaceae bacterium | reverse complement strand
AGGTCCGCCACCCGCCAGCCGGGGTCCAGCTCCCGGCTGCCCCGGGCCAGGAAGTCGGCACCGCCGATGTCGAGCACCGCCCGGGTCTCCTCCACCACCTGGTCGGCCAGGAAGCAGGAGACAAAGCGGGTCTGGATAAGGTCGTAGACCCGCCGCAGGGCGCCCGCGAGATTAGCAGGGGCAGGACGGCCCGTGGGCAGGATGGCATGGTGGTCGGTGAGCTTGGTCTTGTCCACATAGGCACGGCCCAGCCGGTGACCGCGCTCAATCCGCTCCAGGGCAGTCCCGGCCTGGGGGTGGTCCAGGCCCTTCAGAATGCGCGGCAGCTCCGCCACCATGTCCTCGCCGATATGGCGGCTCTCGGTGCGCGGATAGCTGATGAGCTTGTAGGTCTCGTAGAGTGTCTGGGCCAGCTCCAGAACCTGGGCCGCGGTGAGGCCGAGTCGCCGGTTGGCGTCCCGCTGGAGGCTGGTCAGGTCATAGAGTGGTGGCGGGGGCTCCCGGCGGACCTGCTGGTCCAGCTCCCGGACGGTGCCGGTACGATGGGGCACGAGCAATGCATGCAGGCGCTCCGCCTCCAACCTGTCCGCGATGCGGGTCTCCCCCGCCTTGCTGTAGAGGGCACGGAAGCCCTCCTTGAGATGGGCCACCAGCTCGTAGAAGGGGGTCGCCTTGAAGGCGGCGATCTCCCCGTCCCGCGCCACGATCATGGCCAGGGTCGGCGTCTGGACCCGGCCGATGGTGCACAGGACGCCGTTGCGCACGGTGTAGGCGCGGGTGAGGTTCATGCCGATGAGCCAGTCCGCCTGGGCACGGGCGCGGGCCGCCCGGGCCAGGTCGTCGTAGGCACTGCCGGGCTTGAGTGCGCGGAATCCGGCGCGGATGGCCTCGTCCGTCAGGCTCGACACCCAGAGTCGGTCGAAGGGCTTGGTGCAGCGGGCCTGCTCGTAGATGAGGCGAAAGATGAGCTCGCCTTCCCGCCCGGCATCCGTGGCACACACCAGACGCTCGGTGGCCTGGTCCCTGATCAGGCGCTTGACCACCTGAAACTGATCCGCGGTCTTGGCCCCCAGCTTGAGACGCCAGGGCACGGGGATCATGGGGAGCTGGGCGGCGGTCCAGCGGCCATTCCAGGGGGGGCCATAGTCGTCCGGCTCAGCCAGGTGCACCAGATGCCCGAGGGCCCAGGTAACACAGTAGCCGTTACCCTCCAGGTACCCCTGGGCCTTGCGCTGCGCCCCCAGCACCCGCGCCAGGTCGCGGGCCACGCTGGGCTTCTCGGCGATGACGACGATGCTCAAGGCCGACCGCCCACGAACCGGGTCCCGGGCCAATTCCCTGGAGCCATCGCGGGGCTCCTTGGGGGGAGGAGCGTTTGAGCCCAGCCGGCCAGCCCCACGCTGAAGACCCCCGCGATGATGCGATAGACCCAGGCCATCCGCGAAAACCCGACGACAAAGCCCTCTGTCTACACCGGCGGACGCGTGCCGTCCATCCCCAAGCCGGGCAGCCTGGACAACTTAGGATCGGTTCAAAAACAACGTGAACGGCTCAAGGGCCTGTCGCGGCTCAAACTTTGGGATAGCCTCAGGAGGCCCTGAACACGTTGTTCTTGAACGTTGACTTAGGCAAGAGGGCCCGGCCCCACTGGACGAATTGGGGAAAACCCCGCAAGATCCAGCCCGTCCCAGCTCAGCCCGGAATCCCCGTGGAACCCGACCCCCTGTCCGTCGTCACGGACTATCTCACGGCGATGCGCTCCTTCGATTACGAGCGGGCACGCGCCTGCCTGGCCGACCAGGGTTTCGAGTTCACAAGCCCCATTCTTCACTTCAATTCGGCCGATGACTTCATCCGGCACGTCACCCTGACGGGGGGGATCATCCAGTCCATAGAGGTCCGCAAGGTCTTCGTGGACGGCCCGGAGATGTGCCACATCCTGACCTACCGGATCCAGATCTCGGAGAAACAGGACGTGGCCGCGGCCCTCTGGACCCGGGTTCGCGGGGGGCGCATCGTACGTATTGAGGCCATCTTCGACGCCTCGGCTTACCGCGAGCTGTTCCCGGACGAATAGGCGAAGGACCTCGGACCAAGGCGGCTGACCAGGCTGCTCCGCGGAAGCCGCCCCTATTGAATCCATCCGCCGGGCACCAGACCTCGTCTCCCATCCGCCGCCCCGCAATCTTCATCATACCCCGCCACCCATGACCGACCCGAGCGGGCGTGAGCCCACCATGCAACAATCCTGGAAAGACAGCATCTATGTGCAGCGCGAGCAGCTTGCGCGCATCCTCCATCAGCCCATGGCCGACCTGGCGGGACGTTGCGCCGCCGCCTGGGGGGATCGAGAGGGTCTGAACGCGGTGCTTGCCGAGGGCTTCTCCGAGATCCCCCACTGCGCCTTCCTGTATTGCGTGAGTATCGATGGGGTACAAGTTTCAGACAACCTGGGGCCGGGGGGGATCGAGCCCAGCTACTTCGGCCGCGACCGCTCGTTTCGCCCCTATATGCGCGAGCCGGTCCCGCCCTGGGGTTTCCTGTTGTCCGACGCCTATATCAGCCTGCGCCAGCAGCGGCCCTCCCTGACCGCCCTCCAGCTGGTGTGGCGTGATGGCCAGGCGCTGGGCTACCTGGGGGCGGACTTCGACCTGCGTGACCTGCCCGTGACCGCCCAGCTCTATCAGGAGCCGGAGGCTTGGCTCCAGGTGAAGGGGGACCCGGCAATTCGCGGGGCCCTGTTCCAGCAGTGCCGGGTGGAGAGTCCCCTGGACCGCCATCTCGATCAGGCCCTCTCGATTCTGGAGGAGCTCCTGACCCAGCGCGGGGTCTTCCAGTGCCAGATCCATTTCTCCAGCAGCCAGGCCCTGATCTGGACATTGGACGATCCCTACCGCTACCGCATACTGGACCAGGAGGCCCTCTCGGACCCGGACATCTGCCTGGTCTATCCGCCCCGCCCCTATCCGAGCGATGCGGCCATATCAATCGAGTCCGTCGGCCTCATCCTCAAGCGACTGCGCGCCCTGCGCTTCGCCGACGAGAACATCTATCTGCGCCAGTCGTCCATCAATCTGTTCAACGGCATGGTGAGCCTGACCTTCTCCTGCGATGGATCTCACTACATGCCCCATGACCAGTTTCTGAATGCAGGCACGGCCTTCTGGTTTGGGGCCTCGGGCTGACCGGCGGCGTTACATGTCGCGGAAGGCCTTGATCGAGGATTCAGGGAGACGTGGACCGCGTCTCCCCGGTTGCCTGGCGGAGATGGGTTGCTATTTCGTCTTGGAGGTCGAGATACCGAAGGGGACATAGGCTGGACACCAGCCCATGGCGGCCGTGGCCAGGGGTACCAGGCCGATGATGCCGAGCCAGTTGCCAGTCGCGAGGCCCCAGATCACCAGGGCCGCGCCGATGACCGCGCGCAGGATGCGGTCGGTCTGTCCAACGTTCGTCGTCATGATCGCTTGCTCCAGTGCTGTTCAAATGAATCAGGTCGCCAGACGTGGCGTCCCCGCGGTTGCGAGGGGCGTCGGGCTCGCTGCCTTTACTTCTAAATCTGGCGCCGCGCCGGCCCCCTTGCAAGGGTCGCCGATTGCGCAGCGCCCTCGGCGGGCTGGACACCTGCCTACCTCTTCAGGACTCGGATCTGCGGGGCCCCCTGCCCTTCCGCCCAGTCTTCGAGGAGCCCTCCCCGCTTGGCTGCTCCACCACTGCACGCAGGCGCCCTTCTTTGAGACGCGCCTCGATCGAGGTGCCGGGGGGTGCATCCCCTTGGCAGCGGACGATGGCCCCGTCTTGGACGCGGGTGACGATGGCATAGCCGCGGGCGAGCGTCGC
>JBGSUY010000212.1:0-6150 GCA_041753195.1 Chromatiaceae bacterium | reverse complement strand
GCGCCTCGGCCTCGGCGCGCCCACGCAGCGAACGGTACCGTGTGGACCACCGCGTTGCCCTGGGAACGTGGATCGTTGAAGCCGGCCTTGGCCACGCCCTCGCGGATCTCGTCGGAGACGATCGCGACCGCCCGGAACTTGCCCACCGTGGTCTTGATGTGGCCGGCCTTCATCAGGTTGTCGAAGTTCAGGTTATCGTCCTTGACGCCCTCCTTATTCGCCTTGATTACCAGCGGGTGGTAGTTGAGGACCCCATTGCGCCCGAAGCAGGCGGCCTCCTCGAAGACGTCGTTGGAGTCCTGCCACTGGTAGGAGCCGGCGGCGTCGAAGCCCCTCTTCTGGGCGAACTTGGCCACCGCCCACCAGTCGGGCTTGGCCTCGCCGGGGGCGTCGTAGAACTTCGAGTAGAGGCGCAGGCGCCGCTCCGAGTTGCAACGGGTGAAGTTGTCCTCACCCCAGGTGGTGCCCAGGACCCAGGCGAATTTGATCTCGCCGGCCATCAGCCAGCGGTCGAGGTTGAAGGACTTCTTGCGCCGCCCCGGGTACTTCTCGGGGTTGAGCCTGCCGGAGCCGCCGCTCGCGCTCATCATGCCCCGTTGATGGCCGCCGCCGCGCTCGCAGTACCCTGAGTTTTTGAGAAGTTACCCAGGCCGGGGCGCCCGAAACCAAGGATGAGGCTCGGACCGACACGATTGCCGGTCGCCGGGCGCGGTTCGTGGACCTTTAGGATCCAACCCCGCGGCGCGAGCGGCGTTGGCGGGCAGCCGGCCCCATAGCGCTCGTCAGGAGCCGCAGTTAGGTGTCGACGTGTGTGGGGACGGGGGTATATCCTTCCGCTCCGCCCCCGAGACCTGCGGGCATGCTGCGGAGGTCGTCCTGCACCGTCGTGTGCGGTGGTGCAGGATTGGCAACGGGATCCGCAGGTTATGATTAATAAAAACAGTGCGTTACGCAACGCTACTCAGAATGGGGTTCATGTGGTCGGAGGTTCAAATCCTCTCGCCCCGACCAAAAATGAGGGGCGGTAGCGGAGCGATTCGCTACCGCCTTTCGCGTTATTACGGCGGTCGTCGTGCCTCAGGGTCCGGCGGTGTCCTCGGAGCACCACCGGTCCGCTGACGGCGCTGGGGCCGCCGAGCCTGAGTGTGAGCTCTGTTCAGCCGCCGTACCCATGGACCTCAACAGCACCGAAGAGATCATCGAAGAGCTGCGTGCCGGTCGCATGGTCATCATCATGGACGATGAGGACCGGGAGAATGAGGGCGACCTCCTGCTCGCCGCGGACCGCGTGACCCCCGAGGCCATCAATTTCATGGCCAAGTTCGGTCGGGGCCTGATCTGTCTCACCCTGACCCGGGAGCGCTGCGAGCGGCTGCGTCTCGCGCCCATGGTCAATGAGAACAAGGCCACCCACTCCACGGCCTTCACCGTGTCCATCGAGGCGGCCGAGGGTGTGACCACCGGGATCTCCGCCGCGGATCGTGCCACCACGGTGCGCGCCGCGGTGGCCGCGGATGCCCAGCCCCGGGACCTGGTCCAGCCGGGCCACGTGTTTCCGCTCATCGCCCAGCCCGGTGGGGTCCTGGTGCGGGCGGGCCACACCGAGGCGGGCTGCGATCTGGCCCGCCTAGCGGGCTTCGAGCCGGCGTCGGTCATCGTTGAGATCCTGAATGAGGACGGCACCATGGCCCGCCGTCCCGACCTGGAGGTCTTCGCCGAGACTCACGGCCTCAAGATCGGCACCATCGCCGATCTCATCCATTACCGGGTGCGCCACGAGAAGGCCGTCGTGAAGGAGTGCGAGTGCGATCTGCCCACCGAGCACGGGATCTTCCGCATGGTGGCCTATCGGGACAGCATCGACAACGAGATCCACCTGGCCCTGACCATGGGTGAGATCGACCCTGAACGGCCAACCCTGGTGCGCGTCCATCTCCAGAACACCCTGTGCGACCTCTTCGGGACCCGGCACCCCGCCTGCGGCTGGCCCCTCACCGACGTCCTGCGCCAGGTGGCGGAGGCCGGCGAGGGGGCGGTCGTGGTCCTGCGCAATCGCGATTCGGCGGCCGATCTGTTGGCCCGATTCCGGGACTTCGAGCTCCATGGTGTGGGCGACCCAGTCCCGGCCCGGCGCCGGCAGGAGCGCAGCGAGCTGCGCACCTACGGCATCGGCGCCCAGATCCTGGCCGACCTCGGGGTGCGCAAGATGCGGGTCATGAGCGCGCCCAAGGCCATGCACGGCATCTCCGGGTTCGACCTGGAGGTGGTGGAGTACGTGGGCGGCGGGCGCTGAATTGTATCGGTCCATTTTCTACGAGATCTTTTTTGGGGGAGGCGACAGCTATGAGCATCAAGACCGTCGAGGGTGTGCTGCGCGCCGACAAGGCCCGTTTCTGCCTGGTGGTGTCGCGCTGGAACGCCTTCATCGTCGAGCACTTGGAGCAGGGGGCGGTGGATGCCCTGCTGCGCCACGGGGCCGATGAGAAGGACCTGACCATTGTCCGCGTTCCGGGGGCCTTCGAGATGCCGCTGGCCATCGACCGCGTTGCCCGCAAGGGGGGCCATGACGCCATCATCGCCCTGGGGGCCGTGATCCGCGGCGGCACGCCCCACTTCGAGTACGTGGCCGGAGAGTGTGTCAAGGGCATGGCCCAGGTGAGCCTCAAGCACGGCGTCCCGGTGGCCTTCGGGGTGCTCACGGTGGACAGCATCGAGCAGGCCATCGAGCGCGCCGGCACCAAGGCGGGGAACAAGGGGGCCGAGGCTGCCCTGTCCGCCCTGGAGATGGTGGACCTGCTGCGCCGGCTGGACTGAGCGAATCCAAGCCATGGCAACCGAAAGGGGCGCAGTGAGTCCCCGCACCCAGGCGCGCCGCTACGCCGCCCTGGCCCTCTACCAGTGGGACATGACCCGGGAGGACCCTGCCTCCATCAAGCGGCACATGCTGGAGGACCCGGAGTGGCTGGATGCCCTGGCCGCCTCGCTGAACGGGGCCGAGGACGACGCCGCGCCGGACCCCGAGCTGCGTTTCACGTTCAACCTGGAGCTGTTCGACGAGCTGCTCAAGGGGGTACCTGCGCGGGTGGGCGAGATCGACGCCGCCCTGGATCAGGTTCTCGACCGCCCCATCCGCCAGGTGGACCCGGTGGAGCTCGCCATCCTGCGTCTCGGCGCCTTCGAGATCCTGTATTCGCCCAATATCCCCAGCCGGGTCGCCATCAACGAGGCGGTGGAGCTGACCAAGCTCCTAGGCGCCCATGAGGGGCACCGCTATGTCAACGGGGTCCTGGACAAGATCGCTCGTCGTAACGCCCCCGGCTGATCGCCCGCGCTGTGCCTGGCCCTCCTATTTGGCAAGGGTTACCGAGAAAGTCGCGCCAAGCGCGCTCATTTTCTCCCTTGCCCTCTGGGAGAGGGCTGGGTTGAGAGAAACGACCATGGCGATCACGGCTTACATTCTCCTGGGTGGCCCGGGCGCCATCGTCGTTAGCGGTTCCCCGTTCACGCCCGCCGGATGCCCGAGTTGGGCCAAGCCGTGACCGAGTTCGACCTGATCCGCACCTGGTTCTCCGACTTGGGTCCGTCCCGACCCGATGTGGAGCTGGGAGTCGGTGACGACTGCGCCCTTCTGAGGGTCCCGGCAGGTCAGCGGCTTGCCGTGAGCATCGACACCCTGGTGAGCGGGACCCACTTCCTCCCCGACTGCGATCCCGAGGCCCTGGGCCACAAATCCCTCGCGGTCGGCTTGAGCGATCTCGCCGCCATGGGTGCCGAGCCCGCGTGGGCGACCCTGGCCCTGACCCTTCCGCCTGAGCTGGTCTCCCAGCATCCGGACTGGCTCGCCGCCTTCGCCCGGGGACTGGGGGACCTGGCGCTGGCGCACGGGGTGCGCCTGGTGGGCGGCGACACCACCCGGGGGCCGCTCTCGGTGACCGTCCAGGTCCATGGGTTCGTGCCGCAAGGGGCTGCCATTCGCCGCTCCGGCGCGCGGCCCGGGGACCTCGTCTATGTGAGCGGGACCCTGGGGGATGCGGGTCTGGCGCTTCGGAAAATACTCGCCGGCGTTCCGGTCGAGCCGGGGCTCCGCGAGCGCCTGGATCGCCCTACACCCAGGGTCGCCCTGGGGATGGCCCTGAGGGGGATCGCCACCGCCATGATCGATGTCTCGGACGGCCTGGCGGCGGACCTGGGGCACATCCTGGATGCGAGCGGGGTCGGGGCCGAGCTGCCCCTGGAGTCAATCCCCCTGTCCCGATCGGTGGCCACGGCCGTGGCGGCGGACGGGGATTGGTCCCTCCCCCTGGCCTCCGGGGACGACTACGAGCTCTGCATCTGTATCCCACCGGAGCTGGCGGACGCGTGTACCGGTCTCGCGGAGTGCACCCGTTGCACCCTGACCCGGATCGGGCGGATCCGCGAGGGCAGTGGCCTGACGTGTCTTGGCCAGGACGGCCGCCAGATCCGGCTCCGTCGGGCCGGCTTCGATCACTTTCCCGGGTCGGGGGACTGAGTTGACCACCGGAATCGGTCCCGGTTTCGATCCTCGGTCCGTCCACCATTGGATCGCCTTCGGGTTTGGGGCAGGGCTTGCGCCCCAGGCCCCCGGGACTTTCGGCACCCTGGCGGCGGTCCCCCTCTACTGGCTCCTGAGCCCCCTTCCATTGGGCGCCTATCTCCTGGTCCTGGCCGCCCTCTTCGGGCTCGGCATCTGGTCCTGCGGCCGCACCGCCCGAGACCTCGGGGGACAGGACCCGGGGGCAATCGTCTGGGACGAGGTGGTGGGCTACCTGGCAGCCATGACCGCCGCCCCGGCGGGCTGGCCCTGGGTCTTGGCAGGATTCCTCCTGTTCCGCCTCTTCGACATCTGGAAACCCTGGCCCATCGGCTGGCTGGACCTGCGGATCAAGGGTGGGCTCGGGATCATGCTCGACGACCTGGCCGCTGGGGGCCTGACCTGCCTAACGCTGTGGATGGGCGCGTCCGTCCGCGGCTGAGGTTGTGAAAGCGGCCAGCAGCCAGGGAAAGCCGATCCATGCAGATGCCTTAGGGCCGGAGAGAGGACTCACGCAGATCGCGTCCGGCGACCCAGCCCTCGGATCTGTCTTTCTCGGGCCGTGCCACCCCGCACCAGCTCTGATCCTCGAACATCTGGCAGACGATGTTGCGCATGAATGGGCAAAGCGCCAGGATTTTCATGGAAATTCCTCTCCAGGGCGCAGGGAATGGGCCCAAAGCCGGCGAGGACCTTCGAGCGGAGGGTGTACGAGGGTCGGCCGCTGGCTGGGGCTGTTGGGCCCCACGCAAATCCGCAATTCACCGCCCCTTTTGGTTGGCACTGTGCCACCGGTGGAAAAGGTGGTGCCTTTGAGCCAATGCGGGCGGGAGCTTGCGGCTGCCCTTAGGTCTCATGCTGCGGCCCGGTGATTCGCTCACCGCCCCTCCTGAATACGCCTGCCCGCTCTCTTGGGCGGCGCCTAAGCCGCTGCGAATCAGTGAAGCAGTGCCTGGGCCGCCTCGGCTCGGGTGTAGAAGGCCCCATCGCGCAGGAACCCCGCGACCACCGTCTCTTTGACGGCCAGCATCTGGCTCGCCTCTCCCCAGTCCGCCACCCACTCCCGCGGCAGCCCGCACAAGAGGTGCAGCGGGGCGAGCGATCCGTCGGCCAGACGGCTCGGTTCTACCCGGCCCGTGGCGGTGTCGCAAAAGGCGGGGATGAAGCCCGCGCCCCGGTTGCCCTGGCTCACGCCGCCGGTGCCGCCATAGGCGAGGTTTTCCTTGCGCAGGCACTCGCTGGTCATTGGCCGATTCATAGTCGTCTCCGTCTCTTTGATGCAAGCCGCTGGCCCCGTTCGGGCGTCCCGCTTGGCTCGGTCCCGAACGATCGCCTCGATGCAAAGGCTAGGCGCGGCGGGTAACCGGCCGGTTTCCGAGTGGTGCGCCAATTGTTGCCCTTGTGTTGCCCGGCGCTCCGGCGCGGCTTGCGCCCTTCGCACCCCATGAACACAGACGCTTAGGAACGGTTCACTAACAAGTTACTCAGTCTTCCTAGACTGACAGGTAACAAATATGCGCCAACATATTGAGCGGAAGTGCTCCGGGTGAGACGATCGCCACCACGCACTGGATGGTATGGGTGGTCTGATGAGCGAG
>JBGSUY010000211.1:0-12192 GCA_041753195.1 Chromatiaceae bacterium | reverse complement strand
GGTCCGTGAGCTGGGCCCCGGCGGCCCGGTAATCCTGGTCCGGATAACCGGCCCCCGCACCTGCCCCCGATTCCACCGCCAGCGCGAACCCCTTGGCCGCCAGCCGCTTGACGACCTCGGGGGTCGAGGCAACCCGCGCCTCCCCGGCCGGAGTCTCCTTGGGGATCCCGACTCTCATCTTCTTGCTTGGCCCTCACCTCGGCTCGCCGCAGGGTCGCGGCAAAGACCGGGCATTATCATAAGGAATCTCAATGCTGGCAACCGGCGTTTCCGGGCTCGGGAGGCCGTCGATGCGAGCTCCAGACCCCCAGGGCCGCCACTCACTCGGTGGTGTCCTTCAGGGCGCGCAGGATCTGGGTAGAGATCTCTTCGATGGACTGGCTGGTGGTGTTGAGCACCGGGATGCCGAGTTGCTTGAAGATCTGGTTGGCCAGGCGGATGTCATCCTGGCAGCGCTTGAGGGAGGCGTACTCGCTGCCCGGGCGGCGCTCCTCTCGGATCAGATGGAGCCGCTGGGCGTCAATGGTAAGCGCGAAGAGCTTGTGGCGGCAGTCCCACAGGAACTGGGGGACGTCACCGCGCCCGAAGTCCTCCTCGGTAATCGGATAGTTGGCCGAGCGCAGGCCGTAATGCATGGCCAGATAGAGACAGGTAGGGGTCTTGCCCGAGCGCGAGACCCCGGTCAGGACCACGTCCGCCCGGTGGAAGTTATCGGGCCGCACCCCGTCGTCATTGGCCATGGCGAAGTTGATGGCCTCGATCCGTTTCGTGTAGGAGCTGGGCTTGGTGATGGCGTGACTGCGCCCGGACCGGCGGCTGGGGGGTACCCCGAGCTCCTGGGAGAGGGGCTCGATGAAGCCCTCGAAGAGCTCGAGATAGAAGCAGTTGCCGGTCTGAAGAATGGCGCCGATCTCCTGGTCGAGCATGGTGGCAAAGCAGATGGGGCGCACCCCATCCCGGTCCGCGGCCTCCTGCATGCGCTCCGTCAGCGCCTTGGCCCGCAGATCGGTGTTGATGTAAGGCATGTAGACTTGCTCGAAGTCGACGGTGTCGAACTGGGAGAGCAGGCTATGGCCCATGGTCTCGGCGGTGATGCCGGTGCTTTCCGAGACGAAGAAGACGGTGCGTCTCATGGTCGTCCTGTGCTAGGGGTATTGGATGCCCTCAGGGAAACGCTGGTTTATTGCGTTTCCCGGCCGGACCACGGATGGCCCGGTAGTTTCAGGCACTCCAAGTGCCTGAATATGGGGCCCTCCAAGATTCGCGCCTCTTCGAGGGCGAGCCGATTGAGTGCCAGGAAGGCATTTAATCAGCATCTGATTAGCGACGTCACGTGGTGACCCATGTCAATGCACCGCAAGCCCTTGTTCGGGGATAGTGCCCGATGCGGTGCGGGCGCTCCCGTCGATTGCCCGCGCCGGCCCTCCCCATCCACACGCTCGAGGAATCGGTCATGGCCAACATCCAAAACGATCACGCACTCCGCGAGGCCCTCGACGGACTGAGCGGCGAGCGGCAACGGATCCTGGGCTCCCGCTTCGCCCAGGGCGTGCTGCGCCTCGCGAAGGACGAGCGAGTCCGCCGTGCCATCGAGACAGGTTTGCGCGAAGATGCGTCGCCCGCTGAGGTCGAGGACGCTTTCCGCGCCGCCAAGGCCTACGCCACCAAGACCTACACGGATTGCGGCAAGGACACGGACTGGCTCGCCCAGGCGGATCACTTCGTGGCCGCCGCGGCCGCTGCCGCCCTGACACCGGATGCCCAGGTCGCGGAGCGTCAGAACCGTGCCTGGAAGGCGGCGGTGCAGGCGCGCATGGCGGTCAACTGCGAGCTGATCGAGTCGGACGACGTGCCCGACCAGAGCGAGGCGGAGCGTCAGTACGCCATTGCCAACGGCTACCTAAGCTGAGGGACCGGCGTCCTTGGTCCCGAGACTCGGCGCCGTCATTGCGGCATCTGGCGCCTCGGCGACCAGGAGCTGATCGTAGATCTCCCAGGCCGCCGCCGCCTCCTCCGCACTGACCCGCTCCACCGCATAGCCCAGGTGCACCACCACAAAGTCGCCCACCGCGGGCGGCTCGTGCTGGAGCATGAAGAGGCTGGCCTCCCGCTCCACGCCTTTGGCGGCGCAGCGGGCAACGAAGCCGTCGATGGACTGAATCTGCATCGGGATGCCGAAACACATGGAAGGGCCACTCCAGCGATTGGATTGACCCACAGGCTAAGCCCCATCGGGCGAGCCCACAAGGCCCGCGCCCTCCAGATTGCCAGTCCGTCCCAACCGGAGTAACCCCCTTGGAGAACCCAAAGACCCTCATCCTTGGACTCGGGAATGTGCTCCTGACCGACGAGGCGGTCGGCCCCGTGGTGGTCGAACGGCTGGCGGCGGAGCTCGAGACGGACCCCAACCTGCGCTTCCTGGACGGCGGCACCCTGAGCTTCACCCTCGCGGTCCCCATCGAGGAGAGCGAGCGCCTGATCGTGGTGGACGCGGCCATCCTCGGGGAGCCCCCCGGGAGCCTGCGGGTCTTCGAGGGAGAGGCCATGGACCGCCAGCTCGGCCGTCATGCCAAGAGCGTCCACGAGGTCAGCCTTGCCGATCTGATGGACATGGCACGATTGACCGACCGTCTGCCCTCCCGCCGGGCCCTGATCGGGATTGAGCCCGAGATCGTCGACTGGGGAGACCGGCTGACCCCCGCGGTGGAAGCAGCCGTCCCAAAGGCCATGGCCGAGGTGCGCCGGCTCCTGACCGAATGGGACGCGCGCCCCCACCCGCCCACCCGGTAGCGGGCCGATCGGCAAAGCCCCTAGGGTTCGAACTGGTATTTCAAAGCTCGCTAACCTTCTAATTAGCTGCGCTGAGTCAAGTTCCGGTTGCCCACTCGGACATAGAATCTGAAGCCTGAGGTTCAGAGATCCGAGCATGTCCGGTCTTAAAGGCATCCCCGTCCTGGTTGATCGCCACACGGACCACGCCCGCGAGTGGGGGAACGCCCTGCCCATCCTGCACGAGGTCCGTCACGCCCTGGAGCGCCTCGTCACCACCGGTGAGGGTACCCAGATCGACCTCAACGCAATCCCCTTCGGTCCGGGTGATCGGGAACACCTGACCGACTTGCTGGGCACCGGGGAGGTGAGCGCCACCATCGAGGCGCTGGGTCCGACCCTGGTCCAGGAGACGGCGATCCCCGGCGTCTGGCTCGTCGACTACCACAATGCGGAGGGCCAGCGCCTGGCGCTCCATATCGAGATCGCCACCATCCCCGGGATCCTGGCGGCCCAGCCGGACGATCTCTCCACCGCCCTCGCCGCGCTCGACGCCCGACTGCATTCGGGCCAGGGCGCCCCGCGTCTCGAGTCCTGACAGCCTTCGGAGGGACAATGACAAAGCGAAACAAGACTCTGGGTGAAAGCCTGCGCGAGCGCGGTGTCTCCCGCCGCGGTTTCCTCAAGTTCTGCGCCGCCACCGCCTCCATGATGGCCCTGCCGCCCAGCATGGTGCCGGCCATCGCCGCGGCGCTCGAGAAGGCCAAACGGCCCTCGGTGATCTGGCTGTCTTTCCAGGAGTGCACGGGCTGCACCGAGTCCCTGACCCGCAGCCACTCCCCCACGGTCGAGGACCTGATCCTCGACGTGATCTCGCTGGACTATCACCACACGCTGCAGGCCGCGTCGGGTCACGCAGCCGAGGCGGCCCGCGAGGAGGCGATGAAGGCCAACCACGGCCAGTATTTGCTGATCGTCGATGGCTCCCTGCCGGGACCCGACTCCAATCCCGGCTATTCCACCATCGCCGGCATCAGCAACTACGCCATGCTGATGGAGGCCGTGGAAGGGGCCGCCGCCGTGGTGGCCGTTGGGACCTGCGCCGCCTTCGGCGGCCTGCCCGCGGCAAGCCCCAACCCCACGGGGGCCGTCTCGGTGATGGACCTGGTCAAGGACAAGCCCGTGATCAACGTCTCCGGCTGCCCGCCGGTGCCCATGGTGATCTCCGGCGTCCTGGCCCACTACCTCACCTTCGGCCAGATCCCGGACCTGGATGAATACCACCGGCCCAAGGCCTTCTTCGGCCAGTCCATCCACGACCGCTGCTACCGCCGGCCCTTCTACGACAAGGGGCTCTTCGCCGAGACCTTCGATGACGAAGGGGCCAAGGCGGGTTGGTGCCTCTACCGCCTTGGCTGCAAAGGACCAAGCACCTACAACGCCTGCGCCACCATGCGCTGGAACTCGGGCACCAGTTGGCCCATCGAGTCCGGCCACCCCTGCCTCGGCTGCTCCGAGCCCCGGTTCTGGGACGCGGGCAGCTTCTACGCACCCCTGTCCGTACCCACCACCGCCTCCGGCGGCACCCTGCTGGCGACGGGCGTCGCGGGGGCCATCATTGGCGGCGCGGTGGCGGCCCTGGCCCGCAAGCAGGTGAAAGCCGAAGAGGCCGATCGCCAACCAGTCACCGTTGATGAACTGGAGCAGAAGCTATGAGCGACCCGATGGACTTCCTGCTTTGGACCAAGGGCCCCGCCTTCGAGTGGGCCATCGCCATCTTCGCCCTGGGGCTGCTTGCGCGCCTGCTGGAGATCTTTGTCATCGGCCGCCGCCCCAACTATGCGGAGCCCCGCGCCGGTGAATGGGGCCCTGGACTCAAGACCGTCTTCACCCGCTCCATCGCGGACCCCGGGACCTTCAAGAGCGCCCCATTCAACGTCGTGGTGGGCTGGATCTGGCACATCGGCTTCCTGATCGCCCTGCTCCTCTTCATCCCCCACATCGAGATGATCAAGGGCCTGCTCGGCATCTCCTGGCCGGGCCTGCCCAACCCGATCGTCGACCTGGTGACCGCCGTGACCCTGGTGGCCCTGATGGCGACCCTGGTGCACCGCCTGACCCACCCGGTGAAAAAGCGCATCAGCACCGTGGAGGACTATGTGGTCTGGGGCATCACCTTCCTGGTGCTGCTGACCGGCTATCTGGCCTACAACCGCGTGATCAATCCCTATCCCTTGGCGCTCGGGCTGCACATCCTGTCCGCGGAGATCTTCCTGATCCTGCTGCCCTTCACCAAGCTCACCCACATCTTCACCACCGTCATCGCCCGTTGGTACAACGGCGCCAGCTTCGGCCGCCGGGGGGTTGCATCATGAGCGAACTGACACTTGAGCGGGGCCTGGCCGCCCTGCGCGCCGAGATCGACGGGCCGGTCGCCGCCTTCTTCTCCAGCTGCGTCCACTGCGGAATCTGCGCCACCGCCTGCCCCTTCTACCTGGAGACCGGCGATCCCAAGTACACGCCCATCCTGAAGGTGGAGCCCCTGCGCCGGGTCTGGAAGTCGGAGTTCACCCTCTGGGGGCGCCTGCTCTCCACCCTGGGGCTGACGAAGAAGGTCGACGACGCGATGCTGGCCGAGTGGGAGCCGCTCCTCTACGACTCCTGCTCCATGTGCGGACGGTGCTCCCTGGTGTGCCCGGTGGGCAACGACATCCAGGCCATGGTGCGCAAGACCCGGGAGGGCATGGTCGCCTCCGGTCATGCCCCGGAGGGGCTGATCGCCGCCTCGGTGCGGGCCATCCAGACCGGCAGCCCCATGGGGCTCCAGTGGAAGACCCTGCAAGTCCAGATCGAGCACGTCCAGTCCAGCACGGGTCTCGAGGTACCAGTGGACAAACAGGGGGTGGACTATCTGGTGATGCTCTCCTCCATGGAGGTCATCAACTTCCCCGAATACCTGGAGGCCATCACCAAGATCTTCGACCATGCGGGGGTGACCTGGACCCTCAGCACCCAGTGCTTCGAGGCCACCAACGCCGGCATCCAGATCGGCAGCAAGGACGTGGCCGCACTCCTGGTGCAGCGGGTGGTGGACGCAGCCGTGAAGCTCGGGGTCAAGAACGTCATCAGCCCCGAATGCGGCCACGCCTACACCGCGATCCGCTGGGAGGGACCCAACCTGATCGGCAAGCCCTATCCCTTCAAGGTCTTCCACATCGTCGAGGTGCTCGATGAGCTGCGGGCCTCCGGCCGTATCAAGACCGAGGGCATGGAGACCGACCGGCTCAGCATGCACGACCCCTGCAACCTGGCACGCAAGAGCGGGGTGATCGAGCAGCAACGCAATCTGATGAACCTGGTGGCCGAGAACTTCGTGGACCTGAAGGAGCACGGCAAATTCCAGTGGTGCTGCGGTGCCGGCGGCGGGGTCAGCTCCAACGAGCGCGCCGAGCCCCTCAAGATGGCCGCTTTCAAGCGCAAGAAGGCCCAAATCGAGGAGGTGGCGCCGGTACGGCTGGTCACCATGTGCGCCACCTGCCGCACCCAACTCGAGGAGGGCCTGGAGGAGTTCAACATGGACATCCCCGTGGTGGGCCTTACCGAGATGATCGCCGATCATCTGGTGGAGAAGGCTTAGAAGCCGCCCTCAACGAGTCACGCGGGGCCGGTCCGCCGGTCCCCTGTTGGAGATAGAGAACCATGAGTGAACGCGTCGTCGTCGACCCCATCACCCGCATCGAGGGCCACTTGCGCATCGAGGCCCAGATGGAGGGCGACAGCATCGCCCAGGCCTACAGCTCAGGGACCATGGTGCGCGGCATCGAGACCATCCTGAAGGGCCGCGACCCGCGCGACGCCTGGGCCTTCGCCCAGCGGATCTGTGGTGTCTGCACCCTGGTGCACGGGCTGGCCTCGGTGCGCTCGGTAGAGGACGCCCTGCGCATCGAGATTCCGCGCAATGCCCAGTTGATCCGCAACCTGATGAACGGGGCCCAATACGTCCACGACCACGTCATGCACTTCTACCACCTGCATGCCTTGGACTGGGTGGACGTGGTGAGCGCCTTGAGCGCCGACCCCAAGGCGACCTCCGACCTGGCCCAATCCTTAAGCGGCTGGTCCAAGTCCTCCCCCGGCTATTTCTCCGACGTTCAGAAGCGTCTCAAGGGGTTCGTGGAGTCCGGCCAGCTCGGCATCTTCGCCAACGGCTACTGGGGTCACCCGGCCTACAAGCTGCCGCCCGAGGCCAACCTGATGGCCGTGGCCCACTACCTGGAGGCCCTGGCCTGGCAGCGCGACGCCGCCCGCCTGCACGCCATCTTCGGCGGCAAGAACCCCCACCCCAACTTCGTGGTGGGCGGTGTCGCCTCCCCCATCGATCTGAACTCAGACTCCGCCATCAACGCGAAAAAGCTCGCGGAGGTGCAGACCGTCATCGCCTCCATGCTTCAGTTCGTGGACCAGGTCTATGTGCCGGACACCCTGGCCATCGCCGGCTTCTACAAGGACTGGGCGGAGCGCGGCGAGGGGCTCGGCAACTTCCTCTGCTACGGGGACCTGCCCGAGAAAGGAATCCAGGACCCGGCCAGCTTCCTCTTCCCCCGGGGGGCCATCCTCAACCGGGACATCTCCACCATCCACGAGGTGGATCTGCACGACGACGCCCAGATCCAGGAGTTCGTCACCCACTCCTGGTACGACTACGGGGGCGGCAAGGAGGCGGGGCTCCACCCCTACGCGGGCGAGACCAGCCTCAACTACGACGGGCGTGGCGGGGTCAAGCCCCCCTTTACCCAGCTCGACGTGGTCGACGGCTACTCCTGGCTCAAGTCTCCGCGCTGGAAGGGCCACTCGGTGGAGGTCGGCCCCCTAGCCCGCATGCTGCTCCTCTACGCCGACACCAAGGCCGCCGCCCACCCCCAGGCCAAGGAGCTGGTGGACATGACGCTGGCGAAGCTGGAGCTACCCGTACGGGGACTCTTCTCCACCCTGGGACGGACCGCCGCCCGTACGCTGGAGACCAAGATCGTAGTCGATGCCATGCAGGGCTGGTACGACGACCTGGTAGCCAACATCAAGTCCGGCGACACCCGCACCTTCAACGAGACCCTCTGGGACCCCTCCACCTGGCCCCGGGAGGCCAAGGGCGCCGGCTTCATGGAGGCCCCGCGGGGGGCGCTCGGCCACTGGATCGTCATCAAGGAGGGGCGGATCGACAACTACCAGGCGGTGGTCCCCTCCACCTGGAACGCCGGTCCCCGAGACCCCAAGGCCCAACCCGGCGCCTATGAGGCGGCACTGGAGGACAACCACCAGCTCGCCGACGTCAAGCAGCCGGTGGAGATCCTGCGCACCATCCACTCCTTCGACCCGTGTATCGCCTGTGCCGTCCATCTCTCGGACCCCGAGACCGGCGAGCAGATCGAGATCAAGGTCACCTAGACGAAGCCAATCGCGGCGCCAGGCAATGCCGCCTCGCCTTCGGAGACGACAAGGGCCGCGCAAGCGGCCTTTGCTTTTGCGGTCAGGGCAAGGATCCCGCTACTTCGCCTGCCTCGCCGAGGCCTGATCAGCCGAGACCCCCGCCCCTGCCGGGTCGAGCATCTCCCGCTGATCGAACCGATTTGGGGAGGGACTAGGTTGGAGAGATCGTACCGTGGACATCGCTGGCTCCAGATGAGAGCCTCGCCTTCCTCGACCGCATCGGCTACGACACCGGCAAGGTCCAGCGGGTGCCCCAGCGCTGGCCGCAATAGCGGGCCGCCGCGGGCACATCCCCAGCCACCGGCGGTCGTATCCCCCATCCGCTTGGACCCATGCGCCGCCGGGGTGATGAGGGGGCACGCGCCCAGTCACCAGCCCCCAACCACCCGCGGTGCCGCCAGAAGAATCGGGCAACCGCCGATCAAAGGAGGTCCACGGGGCTGCGCACCGGCACCACCCCGGGCCGATTCAGCACATGCGTGTAGATCATGGTAGTGGAGACGTCCGCATGGCCCAGCAGCTCCTGCACGGTGCGGATGTCGTAGCCGGCCTCCAGCAGATGGGTGGCGAATGAGTGCCTCAGGCAATGACTGTTGACCCGCTTGGGGATCCCCGCTCGGGCCCCCGCCGCCTTGATCGCCCGCTGCAGGGCAGACTCGTGCAAATGGTGGCGGCGGACCTGTCCGGATTGGGGGTCCAGGGCGAGGCGGCTGCTGGGGAAGACGTACTGCCAGATCCACTCCCGAGGGGCGCTCGGATACTTGCGCGCCAGGTCCTCCGGCAGATAGAAACTTCCGCCGCCGGCCTCCAGGTCCCGCTGGTGCTGCTGCCGCGCCTGCTCCAGATACACCTTCAGGGGCTCCGCCAACCGCTCTGGCAGGGGCACGATACGATCCTTTCCGCCCTTGCCGTCCCGCACCACAACCAGCCGCCTATCGAAGTCGAGGTCCGCGACCCGCAGGCGCACGCACTCCATCAGCCGCATCCCGGTGCCGTACATCAGCCGCGCCATGACCCCGAAGGTCCCGTCCAGCTGGGCGAGCAGGCGCCGTGTCTCCTCCTTGCTGAGCACCACCGGCAGCCGCGCCTGGCGGCGGGTCTTCGAGAAGCGCACGTCCTCCAGGGGGCGCTCCAGCACCTGCTTGAAGAGGAAGGCCACCGCGTTGTAGGCGAGACTCTGGGTCTTGGCCGAGACGGAGCGCTCCACCGCCAGGTGGCTCAGGAACCGTTGCACGTCCTCCCGCCCCAGATCGGCGGGATCCTTGTCTGCGCAGAAGGCGAGGAAGCGGTGGCACCAATCCACGTAGGACTGCTCGGTGCGGATCGAGTACTGCATGGAGCGGATGGTGCGGGCCAGGGTCTCCAGGACCGGGAAGGACTGCGCCGAACGTGCGAAGCGCGGGCCCGATACTGGCGCATTGGACTTGGCGAGCGTCGGATGATCCACCTCCAACGTACGGCCACCCTCCTTCCAATAGGACCACGCCACCGACTTAGCCGCCGGGACCTGCGCCAAATCAACTAGGAGCAGTTGCAAGGCATCCACGACCTGGCGAAACTGCCAATCGGCAAGCCCAGGCCGACTCGACACTTCCTGCAGGTAACCGGTCACTTGCTCCGCGGACAGCCCGGCAAGGGAGCCTGGGCGCACAGCCTTGAGGAAGTCCTCGACCCGGCGCACGTACCAGCGGCGGAACTTCTCCGGGACGCCACGGCGCGCGAGGAGGTCCAGGTAGCAGTCCCAGTTCGATGGGGCACCGTCCTCGCGGCGAGCGTGCGGAGTGATGGGGCTTGCCAACGGTAGGACACTTTTGGTCTAGACTGCACGCAGTCTAGAACACTAGCGTCCTAACGCAATCTAGAACACGTTAGCAGGTAAGGCCGCGGATCGAATTGGTCGAGGAGAAACTAGATGGGCGACTCGCTGGATCTTGTGGAGATGGCACGACGGGCCTTGGCTTTAGCTGAGGAGTACGCTAACGAAGCCGATTCTTCTCTTGGGAGGACTATATGTACTTCGAACCAAGCAACGACTCTAGCAGCTCTTGCGATTTGGGACGAACTGAAAAATATAAAGAAGGAACTGCGGGAGATTAGAAGTGCCATCGGAAAGCGTGAAGCTTCCGCCGGATGCAGTGAGCTTCGGCCCCTGTATCGCTCGACGCACTCGCACATGCCATACTCCAGTGGTGTAGTTCCCATTATCTCCGTATCGTACGAGTTTAATCTTAATCACAAAACGCGGGAAATCCACTTCACTGATCTTGGTCGATAGCGAAAGAACGCGTGACCGGGGCATTGCCGGGAAAACGCAGGAAAACAGGAAAACGGGCCAGGCTCAATTTTGAACCCTGAAAGAAGGCTAACCTTCGGCTTAAATGCGAGCGCGCGCCACGGGCCTTTTGCAAACTCGCAAGCTCCGTGCGGGCGCGCGCCGCCTTAGCCTGAACGTTAGCGCCAAGACGGGCGAAGTCGATGTTCGAAAATCCTACCCAATATATCTTGGTAGCTATACTCGTAGGTTTGGCGCTGGCTCTTGCGAATTACTTGCTTGGCTTTTCCAAAGAACAAAGACAAAGAAGAAGAAGAAATGCAAAGCTTGAATTTCGCACCACATTCGAAACAGATCTTCATCGGATTCTGAAGTCAGGCGAGGACGCGCGGGTGATCCCACAAGGGAAGGAAGGAGTATACGAGGAAGCAAGAAGGACGCTTAGAAAGCATCTTTATTTCTGGCAGCTTCATAGCTTCGACAAGGCGTGGGATGAGTTCTTCTATCATCCGGGCAACAAGGCTATACCGTTCCTAGTGCAATACATGGATTTCGGCAGCCTGACAAAGCGTCCATCATGCCGGGCATTACTGAATTCAAGAATTGGAAGTTTGCTCGCTTATGCGAAGGTACAGCCTTAACATGTGCCTCAAACCAAGCCCATGTTGCGCCGGCGAGCTTGGCGTTGCGTATCTGGCTTTGTCATGGGTGCAGCACGGCCCGTCTTAGGCTTTGCGTTAGGTCTTCAAGGAGGTTGCCGGTGTCTTACGAATTATGTCCGAATTGCGGCAGCAAAAAGCATGTGTCAGTTGCCTGCCCGTCTTGCGGATACACTCAGCGACTTGAGACCACAGACAAATCCCGAAAGATGATCTCGTCCAAGTGTTCGTCATTAACGGAGCCGACTAGCAGCTTACCCACTCGCGCGGTGACCCCAACAAAACGAGATCAGCCGGAAAGTACGGTTTGCAAACAAGAGAAACCAAATGGCAAGCGCCCGAAAAAGTTCCAGCCAATTGAACAAGCGGCGCTTGAAATGGACCTTCTGCTCAAGGAATGGCCGAGTTTCAACGCAGAACAGCGCAAATCACAACTGCGAAAGTTTGCCAAGCGAGGCAAGTGGCATCGGAAGGTATTACGCATTCTGTTGGAGAGAACACGCAACCAACAAATGAGACCGAGAGGATTTCATGAAGGTGCGCGAACGCCCGGATCGAACCTCCGGAAGATCGATGGAAATATTAGGCGCAAATAGTTATAAGGCCAACATATCACGGGCTAACATACGGCTCACCCGCGACCCCAAGGCCCGCGCGGGCATCTCATCAAACCGCTGGCCCGCGCCGGCGGGCCTTGGGTCGCGATAGCCTTCACGTTAGGGAATAAAGTCAATGGCTACAGATGACTGGAAGGGAGCAACTTTAGCTCTCGATTGCGCTGACGGAGATACGATATTTCAAGGCATATTGTTGCCAGTCGTTATGGAACCGAGTTTTCAGGCAGGACTTGATAATTTTCAGAAAACCGTAAGGAACGGTTCACTAACAAGTTACTCAGTCTTCCTAGACTGACAGGTAACAAATATGCGCCAACATATTGAGCGGAAGTGCTCCGGGTGAGACGATCGCCACCACGCACTGGATGGTATGGGTGGTCTGATGAGCGAG
>JBGSUY010000210.1:0-12867 GCA_041753195.1 Chromatiaceae bacterium | reverse complement strand
CGCGGCCATCTACCAGATCCAGGCCCCGATGAACGTGATCCACGCGGCCGCCGCCATGGCCCGGGGGGGCGCCGCCAAAATGGGGACCCTGGCGGACATGCTGGGGCAGATCAGCGCCTCCGGGACCAAAGCCCTGGAGTCCCTGCGCGCCGCCCTGCCCGAGGAGCCCCGGGAGGTCGGCGCCATGGTCAACGTGAACGAGCTGCTGCGCCAGGTGCTGGAGCTGGAGACGGACCGACTGCTGGCCGCCGGCATCGTGGTGGACTGGCGACCGGCCCATGTGCTACCGGAGCTGCCTGGCCACAAGAACCAGCTCCGCTCCCTCTTCAAGCACCTGATCGACAATGCCGTGCATGCCCTGAACGAGGGCGGGGGCGTCCACCGGGAGCTGGCCCTGGTTACCCGGGCCCTCGATGGGGCCGTGGAGGTCGAGGTCCAGGACAACGGCCCAGGTATCCCCGGCACCAGCCGCTACCGGGTCTTCGAGCCCTTCTACGTCGGGTGGCGCAACCGCCGCGGCAAGGCGGGCATGGGGCTGGCCCTTGCCCAGGAGATCGTCAACGCTCACGGCGGCTGCATCGAGGTGGATCCCCAGTTCCAGGACGGCTGCCGCATCCGCCTCTCCCTGAGCACCGCCCGCGCGGACGAATGACCGCGCCCGCCGCCATGATCAAGCGCGACCCCCTGGTTGCGGACGAGACCCTCCGGTTGGAGCTGCTCGAGTCCCAGCTCGCGGCCCTGTTCGAGGTGAGCAGCGTGCTCAGCCGTTCCCTCGACCTGCGCCAGACCCTGCGGGAGGTGCTCGGCGTGCTGCACCATCGCGGCCGTCTGTGTCATGGCCTGGTGAGTCTTCTGGACGAGGAGAGCGGGGACCTCCTCATCAGTGCCCTCCACAACGACGATCCTGAGCCCTTCGAATCGGTGCGGTACCGCCCGGGGGAGGGGATTATTGGCCGCATCCTGGAGCGCAACGCGCCCTGGATCCTCCCCCGGATCGGCGACGAGCCGCGTTTTCTCGACCGCTTGAGCCTCTATGAGCCGGATCTGCCCTTCATCGGGGTGCCAATTCGGATCGGGGAGGGGGGCGCGGTCGGTGTCTTCGCGGCCCAGCCCCCGAGGGCCGATGCGCTGCTCGATCAGAAGGCCCGCTTCCTGGAGATGGTCGCCAACCTCATCGGTCAGGCGGTGCGGCTGTCCCGCGGCGTGGAGGCGGAGCAGCGGATCCTGCGGGAGGAGCGGGACAAGCTGCGCCGGGAGGTCAAGGGGAGCCACGGATTCGATAGCATCATCGGGCGGACCGACGCGATGCGTCTGGTCTTCGACCAGGTGCGGCAGGTGGCCAAGTGGACCACCACGGTGCTGATCCGGGGGGAGTCAGGCACCGGCAAGGAGCTCATCGCGAACGCCATCCACTATAACTCTCCCCGAGCCCGGGGCCCCTTCGTCAAGCTCAACTGCGCCGCCCTGCCGGACAACCTCCTGGAGTCCGAGCTCTTCGGTCACGAGAAGGGTGCCTTCACCGGGGCCATCAGTCAGCGCAAGGGCCGCTTCGAGCAGGCCGACGGCGGTACCCTGTTCCTGGACGAGATCGGCGAGATCACGCCGGCCTTCCAGGCCAAGCTGCTGCGCGTGCTGCAGGAGGGGGAGTTCGAGCGGGTCGGCGGAGGGCGGACCCTCAAGGTAGACGTGCGGATGATCGCCGCCACCAACCGGGACCTGGAGGCGGAGGTGCGTGCCGGAGAATTCCGGGAGGACCTCTACTACCGGCTCAACGTCATGCCCATCCGCACGCCGGCCCTGCGCGAGCGCATCGAGGACCTGCCGGACCTGGCCCGTCACCTGGTGGAAAAGGTGGGGCGCCAGCAGGGGCGGACCCTGTCGCTGACCGACAGCGCCCTGCGCATCCTGATGCGCCACGCCTGGCCCGGCAATGTGCGCGAGCTGGAGAACTGCATGGAGCGGGCCGCGGTGATGAGCGAGGACGGGGTGATCGACAGGGACACCATCGAGCTCACCGGACTGGACGTGAGCGCGGGCCCCGGCCGCGCACCGTCGGCCTATCCGGATCCGCTACCTTCGGGCGCCGAGCGACCGGACCTGGAAGACCCCGACCTGGACGAGCGCGAGCGTGTCATCGCCGCCCTCGAGGAGGCCGGCTGGGTCCAGGCCAAGGCCGCGCGCCTCCTCAACATGACCCCCCGCCAGATCGCTTACCGCATCCAGACCCTGAACATCAAGGTGCGGCAGTTTTAGCCTGTCACCGAGGTGTTGCCGCGACCTTCTTCCCCGGTGACACGCCCGCGCCCGGCCCGCTTGGCCTGATAGACCCGCTGATCGGCGGCCTCAAGCAGCATCTCCGGGGTGTCCCCATCGACGGGGTAATAGGCTACGCCGGCACTGAACGTGATCCTCAGGGGAGGGTCGCCGGGAACCTCCGCGGCGCCGACCTCATCGAGCAGATGTTGAACCAGGGCCGGTCCGCGCGACTGGTCGACCCCCTGCAAGATCAAGACGAACTCGTCTCCTCCAAACCGGAAGAGGAGGTCCGTTGTTCGCAGGTTGGCCTTGATCCGCTCGACGAAGGCGATCAGGACTTCATCGCCGCGATGGTGGCGGTCCGCTGGACCTGATCCAGCATGGCAATCTCCCCCACGACCTGTCCAGGGTGACGGAATGTCAACAGACGTGGCTCATCCAACCGGCCCTGCAGGACCACCAGCAGCCCGGATTCGATCCAGTAGATGCCATCGCCCCGTTCATCCTGCCTGAACAGGATTTCCCCTTCCTGAAGCTCCAGGTCACTGCCGCAGGCGTCCAGGAACGCCCGCAGATGGAGATTGGCGCCGGGCCCAGGCCCGGGACGCTTCGAGCAATCGGGAAGGTCCTCGTAGACGGTACGCAAGCCAGGGCCTGTATCCAATCCCACAAGTACAGAATCCTGGCCTGTCGAGTTGCCGACAAAAAGGGTGGATGCGTCCAACAAAACCGTCCTCTACACAGAGCCTTGCAACTGCCTGAGTACCTCGGCACGCCGCTTGCTGAGAGCCACTGCGAAACCCTTAGAGACCCAGGGGGCCGCCGGGCCCGCGATCCGTGGAGGCAGCATGCTGGAGCTGAAGGTCCTAGGCCAAGAGGGAGGCGGCGCGGTCCCCGGAGGTTGCGCATCGAGCGGCTGCGGCGGCAGCTCGGACGCCCTCTCCCACCTGCCGGAGCACATCCGCGCGAAGGTCCACAACCACCCCTGCTACTCGGAGGAGGCCCACCACCATTACGCCCGCATGCACGTGGCGGTGGCGCCGGCCTGCAACATCCAGTGCCACTACTGCAACCGCAAGTACGACTGCGCCAACGAGTCGCGCCCGGGTGTGGTCTCGGAGCTGCTGACCCCGGACCAGGCGGTGAAGAAGGTCATTGCGGTGGCGGCCAGTATCCCCCAGATGACGGTGCTAGGCATCGCCGGCCCGGGCGACCCCTTGGCCAACCCGGACCGCACCCTGGAGACCTTCCGTCAGCTCTCGGCAAAGGCCCCAGACATCAAATTGTGCGTCTCGACCAATGGGCTCGCACTCCCCGATCTGGTGGACGAGCTGTGCCAGCACAACATCGACCACGTCACCATTACCGTCAACTGTGTGGACCCCGACGTGGGGGCCAAGATCTATCCCTGGATCTTCTGGAAGAACCGCCGGATCAAGGGCCGCAAGGGGGCTGAAATCCTGATCGAGCGCCAGCAGCGGGGGCTCGAGATGCTGGTGGAGCGCGGCGTCTTGGTGAAGGTGAACTCGGTGATGATTCCGGGGGTCAACGACCTGCACCTGAAGGAGGTCTCTCGCGTGGTTAAGGCCAAGGGGGCCTTCCTGCACAACGTCATGCCCCTGATCGCCGAGGCGGAGCACGGCACCTTCTTTGGGGTCATGGGCCAGCGGGGCCCCTTGCACGACGAGCTTCAGGCACTCCAGGACGCCTGCGCCGGCGACATGGCCATGATGCGCCACTGCCGCCAGTGCCGGGCCGACGCGGTGGGGATGCTCGGCGAGGACCGGGGCTCCGAGTTCACCCTGGAGAAGATCGAGTCCATGGAGATCGACTACTCCAAGGCGATGGAGGAGCGCCGCCAGGTCCACGCGGCCATCGAGGCCAACCGGGAGGCCCAGCGTAAAAAGTCCGGCGAGTCCTTCGTCGCCCTGAGTTCCCTGAAGGTGAAAAAGAGGGAGACCCGACCCGTCCTAATGGCCGTGGCGACCACCGGGGGTGGGGTCATCAACCAGCACTTCGGCCACGCCCGCGAGTTCCTGGTCTACGAGGCGAGTAGTCAAGACGTACGCTTCATAGGCCACCGCAAGGTGGACCTCTACTGCTCCGGCGGGGATACCTGCGGCGACGCGGAGACGGCCCTTCAGAAGACTATCCGGGCGCTCGCGGGCTGTGAAGCGGTGCTCTGCTCCAAGATCGGCTACGAGCCCTGGGGACTCCTGGAAGCGGCGGGCATCGCCCCCAACGGCGAGCACGCTATGGAGCTCATCGAGGGGGCGGTGGCCGCGGTCTATCGCGAGATGGTGGCCGAGGGCCGGCTGGAGCAGGCGGCTCCGGCCAAGCTGCGGCTGACGGCTTAGGGGGGGCTTGGCGATGGCGTTTCGGATCGTCGACGGCTGTGTGAACTGCTGGGCCTGCGAGCCCCTGTGCCCAAGCCAGGCAATCTACTTGCCTCCGGGCGGGGCCGGCTCGGCCAGGCCCCACTTCCTGATCGACCCCAGGAAGTGCACCGAGTGCGAGGGCGACCACACGGACCCCCAGTGCGCCAGCATCTGCCCCATCGAAGGGGTCATCCTGGACGGCCTCGGGGTGCCGCTGAACCCGCCTGGCTCCCTCACCGGCATACCGCCGGAGCGCCTGGCCGCGGCCAAGGCCGAGATCCAGGCGCGCTGAGTGCCGGAGCCGAGCGGCCCGTTTACCGTGTAGGTCGGGCTTTAGCCCGACCGCGACATCCGCAGTCGCGCGAGAGGCGCGAGTCGGGGTGAACCCCGACCTACAGGGGAGCGGCGAGGTTAGGCGGTCGCTTCCGTATGAGACCCATGATGCACCTTGCCGATCCAACTCTAATCGAGAACCAACCGCCAGACGTGTCCAGGCATCGGATGGCCGTGGAGGTCACGCCTGGCGTGCACTGGATCGGCGCCCTGGACCCGAGCCTGCGCAGCTTCGACATCATCCTGCGCACGGCCAACGGCACCACCTACAATGCCTATCTGATCCGGGGCGACGAGGGTGTCGCCATCGTCGATACGGTGAAGGCGGAGTTCTCCGACGAGTTCTTCGCCCGCCTGGAGTCGGTGGCGGACTATGCAGAGATCCGCGCCATCGTCCTCAATCACCTGGAGCCTGACCACAGCGGGGCGTTGCCGGAGCTGATGCGCCGCGCCCCCCAGGCGCGCCTCTACATCTCCACCCGCGCCACCTCCATGCTGAAGGCCCTGCTCAAGCCCAAGGAGGCGGATCGGCCCTTCGCCTACGAGACCGTGGGCACGGGGGACGAGGTGTCGCTGGGCAACCGCACCCTGCGCTTCCTCCACACGCCCTTCCTGCACTGGCCGGACACCCAGTGCACCTATCTGGTGGAGGAGGGGGTGCTCTTCTCCGGCGACGTTTTCGGCTGCCACTACTGCGACAGTCGGCTGTTCAACGATCGGGTCGGGGACTTTCGCTTCTCATTCGACTACTACTATGCCCACATCATGCGGCCCTTTAAGGCCCATGTGATGGAGGCCCTGCGGCTCATCGAGCCCCTGCGCCTGAACATGGTCGCGCCCACCCACGGGCCCATCCTGAGGGACAGGCCCCGCCGCTATGTCACCCAGTACCGGGAGCTCTCCAGCTCCAGCCTCGCCGAGCGCATCGGCAACGAGGAACAGTCCCTCTGCGTCTTCTACATGAGCGCCTACGGGAGCACCGCGCGCATGGCCGAGGCCGTCGGGGCCGGGGCCGAGGAGCAGCCCGGAGTGCGGGTCTCCCTCTACGACCTGGAGGGCGGCGAGACGGGCCCCTTCGTGGACCTGATCGAGGAGGCCGATGCCATCGCCTTCGGCTCGCCCACCATCAATGGGGACGCTGTGAAGCCCGTGTGGGACCTGCTCTCGTCGCTCGCGGTAGTCAACCTCAAGGGCAAGCTGGGGGCCGCCTTCGGCTCCTACGGCTGGAGCGGCGAGGCGGTGCGCATGATCGAGGACCGCATGCGGGGGCTGAAGATGCGTGTCCCCGTGCCGGGCTTAAGGGTCAAGCTCATCCCCACCGACGGGGAGCTCACCCAATGCCGGGACTTCGGTTGCCGCATCGCCGCCGCCTTAGTGGGCCGGGCGGAGGCGCGGGTCATCGACCTGGCCGATCTCGGCTGAGACCGACGAGGAGGCCAAATGCCCGCGGGAAATGTACAGCAGATCAACGAAAGACCCGCTCGACGGGTCAAGAGGCGGGCGGTTCCGTCATCAATGCAACGAGGCAATCAGGAGCTTTCATCATGCCCAAGGCAAAAATCACGTTCGACGACATCCAGCAGACGGTCAATGTCCCCGCCGGGACCCGGGTCATCGAGGTCTCCGAGAAGATCGGCGCCAGCATCATCTACGGCTGCCGGGAGGGGGACTGCGGCACTTGCATGATGCATGTGCTGGAGGGGTGGAACAATCTCACCGAGCCCTCGGTGCTGGAGGAGAAGGTCCTGCGCGAGAACATGGCCAGCCGCCACGACCGCCTCGCCTGTCAGGCCCAGATCCTCGGCGACTGCCGGGTCAAGCCGGCCTGAGCTGCGCGTTTCCACTTAACAGCGACCGTTTAACAGCGACCATTGAACCAACTGACACCGGATTAGAACCATGGCACTCGTAACCTTTTCAAACCCCGAATACAAGGACAGGACCGTCTATGCGGTGGCCGGGAGCCATACCGAGACCCTGCTCAAGCTGGCCAAGGAGCACAAGGTGCCGGTGCACCACGATTGCCAGGACGGCGAATGCGGCCACTGCGTGGTGCGCGTGACCAGCGTCGACACCAAGGAGCGCATGGGCGGACCCCTCACCGAGAAGGAGAAGGTGGTGCTGCGGCAGCTCGGCAAGGTGACCCGAGAGGAGATCGACCGCATGACGGTGGACGACCTGCCGAGCGAGTGGCGTCTTGCCTGCCAGATGATCGTGCGGGATGAAGACATCCTGGTGGAGTACTGAGATGTCGGCGCCGGCCCCAGCACTCCTGGTAACTTGGGGGGACGAGACCCAGCGGGTCTTTGCCCGCCTCATGGCCCATGCTGCCGGGGCCGGCAACGACGAGGCCTTCGCGGCCATGATCGCCACCCGTGCCGGCGGGGGTGGAGTGCTGCCGCCCTGGCTGGGTCTGGACCCGGCGGCGTTGCGCTGCCTGTTGGCTCATCACTTCCCCGGCCTCGGAGACACCCGTTTCACGCGGCTCGGCGGGGTACGAGGGGGCCTGACCACCGCCGCCGATCCGAGGCGCGGGGAGCGCGATGAGCTGGTGCGCCTGATGCTGATGCACAAGACGGGTGAATCGCCCTCGGAGGTCTGGATGGCCAATGTGGTGGCCGCCGGCTGCATGGGGAGCGACCACCTCTGGGAGGACCTGGGTCTGCGGGACCGCGGCCAGCTCACCGGGCTCATGCGCCGCAACTTTGCCTCCCTGGCGGCCCTGAACGTCAGGGACATGAAGTGGAAGCGCTTCCTGTATAAGCAGCTCTGCGAGGCGGAAGGGATCTATACTTGCCGCTCCCCGTCGTGCGAGGTTTGCCGCGACTACCATGTTTGTTTTGGACCTGAGCACTGATCTCGTCTCCGCCGAGATCCCAGCGGGCAGTCTCCAGGCCCGCGCCCAGGGTGCCTACCTGGGACTCGCCGTGGGCGATGCCCTGGGCGCCACCCTGGAGTTTCTCACCCCCCGGGAGATCCAGGAGGACCACGGGGTCCACCGGGAGATCAAAGGGGGAGGGTGGCTGCGGCTCCGAAAGGGTCAGGTCACCGACGACACCGAGATGAGCCTGGCCCTCGGCAAGGCCATCCTGGAGTCCGGTGGAGTCGAGGCCGAGGCCATCGCCGCCGCCTTCAGCGCCTGGATGAGCGGCAAACCCCCGGACATCGGCCACACGGTCCGGCGCGGCATCGCCCGTTACCGCCAGACGGGTGAGACCCAGGCGCCGCAGAGCATCCAGGACGCGGGCAATGGCGCGTGCATGCGCTCCCTGCCGATTGCCCTCTGCACCCTGGGGGCAGGGGCCGCCGAGGTGGCCGAGGCGAGCCGCATCCAATGCCATGTGACCCACCACAGCCCGCTGGGGGACGCAGGGACCCTCACGGTGGTGCGGCTGGTTCAGGCCGCCCTGCTCGGCGGGCGCAAGGGCCATCTCAAGGATCTGGCGGATCGGCTGGTGGTGGAAGTGCCCCAGTACCGCTACGATCGCCGCCGCATGGACCATCCGAGCGGCTACCTCGTCGAGACCCTGCGCGCGGTCTTCCAGGCCCTGTTCGCGACCGACGGCTTCGAATCGGCCTTGGTGGACGTGGTCAACCGCGGCGGTGACTCGGACACCACGGGGGCCATCCTTGGCATGATCGCCGGGGCACTCTATGGGCCCGAGGCGATCCCTAAGCGCTGGATCTCGGCCCTCGAGCCAGCGGTTGCCGACGCCTGCCGCGACCAGGCGGTCCGTTTGCTCCGGCTGTCGCCACATTGCGGTTCAGTCAGGCGCTAAACCATTGTCGGTGGCCTGGGACCGCGGGCGTCCCGCTCGCTTGCGGGCCAGAGGCCCGCCGTACAAGAATGGCGAAGCACCAGTTACTATCGATCCAACTCTAAAGGCCGTCCATTCGGGAGATCCCCTCGTGAGAAAGTGCGCCGCAGTGATCGACGTCGTGGGGCGCGGCCCGGGCAGGTGGGCGCCGTGAGCCCGGGCGGCGTCGTGTCCTGGGTTCTTGATAACGGCACCCTGCTCGGCGCCCTTGGACTCGTTGGGCTGGTCTCACTAGTCGCCTCCGTCGTACTGCTGCCCTTCCTGGTGGTGCGCATCCCGGCAGACTACTTCCGCCATCGGCGGCGACACTCTGAGTACGCCCGCGATCGCCACCCGGTGGTGCATCACGCCATCGTCATCCTCAAGAACGCCCTCGGGGTCCTGCTGATCCTCGCCGGCGTGGCGATGCTGGTGCTGCCGGGTCAGGGGATTCTGACGCTGCTGATCGGCCTCATGCTCACCGATTTCCCGGGCAAGTACCGGCTGGAGAAGCGCCTGATCGGCCAGCCGGGGGTGCTCAAGGCCGTGAACTGGCTGCGCGCCCGCGCCGGGCACCTCCCGCTGGAGCAGCCGAGGGACGGCGACGCCGTCTGAAGCACCTTCGCCGGCCCTGTTGATGGAACTCGGGCACGCCGGGCGACGTCAAGAAGTCGCTTAGTGCGAAGGGGTCCTCATCCTGGGTGGTAGGACTGGGCGGAACCTCGTAGCTCAGCAACCCGCCTCGGGATGGGCGGGGAGCAGCTGGCCGAGCCGGTCGACCGGATCCGGTATCGGATCGGCCCTGCCGTCCCGAAAGCCCGCCGCCGCGAGCAGACCCGGGATGTCGGCCTCGACGATCTCGATGCCGCGGACCTGGCAGAAGCGGCGCTCCTTGTCGGTGGGCTCGGGGATCAGGGCCCAGCCGGGGGGCGAACCGGCCCCGTAGATGATGTCCGACAAGACCATGCGCTCGGTGTCGCGGGTGAGGCGCAGACCCAGCAGGCAGTATTGGCGGCCCTGCCGGTAGACCTTGAGGAAAGAGGGGATGGCGAAGCCGCCCATCAGCTCGGTGATGTAGTCGACGTAGTCGGCATCCGAGGCAATATAGGTCGGGTCGGGGCGCGGGCTGCCCAGGGGCTTGAAGAGTACCGGCAGGCTGGCGTCCGCGGACTCTTGGTCAACCTCGCGGTAGGCGCTCGCGTCGTAGTGGTGGATGCGGAAGCGGTAGTCGGTGCCGCCCACCCGGGCGATGCCGCGCACCAGCAGATGGGGCCGGCCGGCGTAAGAATCCTGGAGCTGGGTGTCGCGGTTGGTGTCGATGACGTAGGGGGGCGCGACGGACTGGAGCCAGTCGTGGATGGGGGCGCGGGTCCAGCGGCGCGCGCCGTAGGTCGAGTCCAGGAAGCGGTGGATCGCGCCCCGCCCGCGCTTGAGCTCCACGTCCATGGCGGCGCGGGGGAATTCCCACATGGGTCGATGGGACATGGGCTTACCGTTGTTGAGGCCGAGGATGAGACTGTCGCTGTCGGCCGGGATCGGCTGGTTGCTCTCGGGGTCCACGACCCCCGCCAGGGCCCCGGGGCCCAGGTAAGGGACGATCTGCCCCGCGCGCATGCCCTGCACCAGGGCACTCAATTGGTTTGACACCCTATTCACCCCTGTTTCTTGTCTTATGCGTAACCCTGCGAGTATTAAAAGCAAGACTGGTGCCAGCGACGGAAGCCCATGTAATCAGGCGCTTGGGGCTGGTACCTGAACCTGAGGGGCTCGCCTTCGTCGGAAAGCCGACAAGAGATGCACGATGAGCCTGGGCGGATTCATGCTGCTAGGGGGCGGACGGCAGGGATCTTTGCCGCTTGGTCGAGTGGCCGGGTTCGCAGGAGGCCAACGGCAGGAGCCGCGGCTCGGCACGGATGTCGCTGTCGCGGCCCCAGGCGTTGACTGCCTCGACGAACCAGCGCGGGTCCCTCGGATGGGCGCGGATTACGTCGTACTCGACGAAGAAGCTGCCGTCCGCGTGAAAGACCAGTCCGCCCTGCTTCTGGCCCTTGGCGTCGCGCCACTCGCCCACCAGGCTATCCAGGCCCGAGGCGGGGTCCCGGTTGAGCCGGTAGCTGGCAGACCCCGGGTCGCCGATGGGGATTGATTCGGGGGCGAAGCCGAGCTTCACCACCTCATCCGCCAGGGCGCGGCAGGCCGCGTGGGCGAGCTGGGCGACCTGGCCAAAGCGGGACTCGGTGGGGCTCATGTCACCAAAGCTCCGGGGAAGCCTGGAGGCGCTCCACGGGCTCGCCCCCCAGCAAGTGTTGCTCGAGGATCTCGGCCACGTCCGCCTTCCGGACCCCGCCGTACATGACCCCCTCCGGATAGACGAGGACGCTGGGTCCCGCGGTGCAGGGGCCAAGGCACCCGGTGGCGGTGACCTGGAGGCTGCCAAAGAGATTGCGCCCCTGCAGCTCCGCGAGAAAGGCATCAAAGACCTCGCCACAGCCCTGTTGGACGCAGGAGCCGCGGGGATGGTGCGGAGGTTGCTGCTGGGTGCAGACAAAGACGTGTTTGGCGGGTCTGGGCATGGGCGTGCGCGGCTCCAACTGGAGGATGAATAACGGGTGGTTCTGACCGGTTCGTAGGTCGGGCTTGAGCCCGACAGCGATGTTTGGCATGGCCTGCGAGGGCGTGTCGGGCTGAAGCCCGACCTACCGAGAATGGGCTCCGGTTGCGGGGGCCTTCAGGCCGCGGCGGGCTGGGGCTCGTGGGACAGGCACTTCTTCGGACAGACCCGGGAGCAGGCCTGGCAGCCGATGCAGTCGAGCATGTCCTTGAGGCTCATCACCATGCCCGGGGCCTCGTCGAAGTCGTCGTCACCCGCATCGTCCAGCTCCAGCTCCTCCAGATCCAGCTCGTCGCGGTCGATCAGTTCGAAGACGTCGCGGGGGCAGACCTTGTAGCAGCGCCCGCAGCCGATGCAGCGGGCCTGGTTGAGGTCCATGACGAAGGCGGGGATCCAGGCGGCCCCGCCGCGGGTGATGCCGATGATGTTGCTCATGCTGGTCTATCTCCCGAAGTGGCTCCCGAAGTAGCTCTCGAAGTGGCTCTCGAAGCGGGGCTAGGCGGCCTCGGGACTGGCGGCCCTGAGTGCGGCGTCTGCCTCGGCCCAAGCGCGGCAGGCGTCGTAGCAGGCCTGGGCGATGCCGGGGATCTCCTCGAAGGCCGCCGGGAGGCGGTCCTCCACCAGGTCGTGCAATTCGCCGGCCCTCTCGGTGGCGATGCGCTTGGCCTTGCGGGCGGCCTTGTCGAGCGCTTTGATTTCGTCGTCGTTCATCTTCTTGGCTCCCTTGGGTATCAAGCAGAGGGGGGTGTGATGGCCAGGAAGGACCGAGGGCCGAGGAACAAGGGCCGCGCGGAGGAGGGGCCGGCCTCGGCCCTAGGCGCTTGGCCCTAGAGTCCTGCCACTTTCGGATACTTGCCAATGATCTCCAGCGCGACCGACAGGATCTTGTCCGCCTCGTCCTTCATCTTCGAAAGGGACGGAAATCCGAAGCGGTGCACGTCGCGCAGGGTGCGGTCCATGACCACTAGCTTGCCGACGGTTATCAGGGCGCGGCCGAATCCCTCGTGGGTGAGGTTGATCATAGGCACGGCCATGAGCCCGCACTCCTTCTCGATCAGGGCCGCGATGGCGTTGTAGAAGGCCTTGACCCTGGCCAGGACGATCTCGTCCGGGTCCCCGATCACCGGGATCTCCCGCTTCTTCTCCTTGGTGAGGACGAAGGGCTCCAGAACCTTGCCCGCCGGCCAGGTATCGTAGGTGCCGTAGCTGTCGACGGCCCGCATCTGGCGGACCATCTCACGGGCGAAATCGGTCCCAAGGACCCGATCTTCGGTCAGGATCTCGGCGACTGCAGCGCTCATGGGTTTACCTCGTCGTTTGCTCGGTTTGTGTCTGGGCCTGTTGGGGGATCGCCGCCGCTGTGGCGGCAGCGGTTTCGAAGGGGACGCGAACGGTCGGATGCTCCCGGCGGAGCAGCACGGGCCGGTAGCGGCGGTGTGCCTCGGCTCCGCCCGTTAGGCGGCCGGTCAGCCACAGTCCCGCCCCGAGTCCC
>JBGSUY010000209.1:0-3211 GCA_041753195.1 Chromatiaceae bacterium | reverse complement strand
CTCGCTCATCAGACCACCCATACCATCCAGTGCGTGGTGGCGATCGTCTCACCCGGAGCACTTCCGCTCAATATGTTGGCGCATATTTGTTACCTGTCAGTCTAGGAAGACTGAGTAACTTGTTAGTGAACCGTTCCTTACTGCGAGTCGTCGTCTGCGTAATTGGTATAGCGCTGATTGCCGCAGTGCCGGCCGCGTGGTTCTTTATTCTGGGGGGTGCATGGTTTGCATGGGCCAAGGTCAGCAATATCGGCGCTCCCGAGCGCAAGGCAGAAAGAGCGAGGCGTGAGGCCGCGAGGGACGCGGCTTGGCAGGAGTATAACGCGATTAAGGGGCGAATAGACCGGGAGGTCAGCCAAACGTTGTTTGCCACGAGGAAACTTGAACTGGCCCGGTTAAGGAATGAATACCAGCGCCTATCGGAGCGCGAAAAAAGCGAAATCGCGGACCTTCATAGGACAGCCGAGGCCAGACAAAGACAATATTTCTTGGAACGGCATTATCTCGACCGGGCCTCGATTGCCGGGGTCGGCCCTGCAAAAAAAGCCGCTTTACGCTCGTTCGGGATTGAAACGGCAGCAGACGTTACCTGGGACAAGGTCATGGCAGTGAAGGGGTTTGGTGAAGCCTTGACTCGTGCAGTGGTCGATTGGCGAAAAGCCTGTGATCGGCGCTTTGTTTTTAATCCGCAGACTGCCGTCACTGAGGCAGACAAGAATGCCGTAAGAGCCCAGATCGCAAACCGCTCGCGGACTCTAGAAAGTGCGCTCAACGCTGGGGCGGGCGACCTACAGCGCTTGCGCCAAGAAATCAGTAACAAGACTATGGTGCTTGAGCCTTTGCTTAAGGACGCATCAGGAAAATTGGTCCAGGCAGAAGCCGACCTAAACGTTCTGTGACGGATGCCAGCATGGAATTCGGGGCCCAAGGGTCAGGTCTTTTCTCTTGACTCGGGCCCAATGGAAATGACTTGTGCCCATGCTGCGCCCGAAGGACGCTGCTCGCTCGGCGCCCTTCGAGCTGACCATCACGTAGCTTCGGCTCGCGGCCCCGAGGGCAAAGATGCTGGGGTTGCGCCGCCGTCTCTTGTTGCCGTCCGTGTACCTGCTTCACCTGCGGGCGCATGCGCCGACCCTATCGGGCTGGACGCGAAGCCCGCGGTAATGGCCCCGGCTGGGCGGAACACCCGCAGATCGGTGCCACCTTACAGGACGGCGCTGGGTGGAAGGCCCAGCCGCCTCAGTTCGTCCCGCACAGCATAGCGATGAGCAGGCGCCGCCCCTCGTCGTTGGGGGCATCGATGTCTTCGGCGAGAGGTGAAAAAAGGGGGTTACTGGGCAGGGTGGCGTCGGCGAGCCCGATCAGGCTAAGCCGGGTAATACCCCTCATCGAGCACCTCGGCGACCGAGTAGGGACACTCGATGGGGAAGGAGGTCTCTTCGAGATCGGCCTCCTTGATAGCCAGAAGCCGACCCAGGCGATAAGCCCGACGGAGCTGATCGTCGAGTATGGGACGCAGGCTGGGATTGTCGTCCAGCAGGTCCTGGAGGGACAGGCGCTGCTCCAGGATGGTGGCGTCCCAGCTCCGGGAGCGCTGTTGCGGCTGGCACTGCCACTTCAGAAGGTGGGCGATCAGAACCTTGAGGCGGTTGGTCAACTCGCGACGCTCCCGTGCCCCCATGCTTTCCAGCTCCTCCACAAGATGCTCCACGTCCAATGCGGCCAGGCGCCCGCTGCGCAGGAGATCCGCCTGGTCACAGGTCCACTGATAGAAGTCCCGTTCGTAGTTCGATACGGTCATCCGGTGCCTCGTGCCGATGGTGTATGCGCGGGGGCGCTCCGCGAACGATGGTAGCAACTAGGGGGCTGGTCAGAACGCGGGGCAAGGATGGAGGCCGCGGGAAAACCGGGGACATACGTCCGCTCCACACCGCCTTCTCTGTCTCCGCACGCCATAGCGGGCACCTGTGAGGAGCTGAACATCCAGCTCAACGAGATTCCGGACTGGAACTGCTGCGCCGCCTCCCGTGGCCACTTGGGCGGCGTTGAGCTGGAGCAATAAGTCTTCTTGCCTTTAAACACGACCCTGGTGCGGCTGATCTCGGGTCTGTTCCGGACGGGACGCCTCCAGCGAGCCGTCCACCGCGATCTAGTAGACTCGATCATCATGCAGGCGGGTCTTTTCCTGCTTCTGCGAGCTTCCCACAAGGTGAGCACCATGCAATGGGCCGAGGTGGTCAAGGATCCGAGCCTCAGGAATCTTCCTTACAAGATCGAGCTCAACGCCTATGGGCAGATCCTGATGACCCCACACTGGCCGATCCACTCGGAGATTCAGAGTGTCCTCCAGGACGAGCTGGGCCGTCGACTCAAGGGCGGTCGCGCCGTCCAGGAATATGCCTCCAGACAAGCGCCGGCGTGCGGGTCGCGGATGTCGTGTGGCGCTCCGATGAGCGGTGGAGTCGGATCCGGGAGGCGGGAGCAGTGCCCGCACCCATCGCCCCCGAGATCTGCATCGAGGTCCAGTCACGCAGCAACAGCCCCGCCGAGATGATCGAGAAGCGAGCCCTTTGTTTGGAGGCGGGAGCCCAGGAGGTCTGGGTCTGCAACGAGGCCGGGGAGTTGCGGTTCTTCGACGTGAGCGGGGAGCTCGACCGCTCCATCTTGGTCCCAGATTTTCCGCTCAAGATTCGGGTCTAGGGCGCAGCGCCAGAGCGTTTTGATCTTGCTCCGAGGCGGCCCCAACTTCCCCCTCAACGCAGAACGGGGAAGCCTGGATGACCTTCGTATTCGACAACAGCTACGCGCGCCTGCCGCCGCGCTTCTATGTCCGGCAGCCACCGGTGTCGGTGGCGGAGCCACGGCTGGTCCGGCTCAACCAGCCCCTGGCGGTGGAGCTGGGGCTGGACCCCACGTGGTTGAGCTCTGCCGAGGGGGTGGTGGTGCTGGCCGGGAACAAGGTGCCGGAAGGGGCCGAGCCCCTGGCGATGGCCTACGCGGGGCATCAGTTCGGGGGCTTCGTACCCCAGCTCGGCGACGGGCGCGCGATCCTGCTGGGGGAGGTCTTGAGTCCGCGGGGCGAGCGCTTCGACATCCAGCTCAAGGGCTCGGGGCGCACCCCCTTCTCCCGTGGCGGCGACGGCCGGGCCTGGCTCGGCCCGGTGTTGCGCGAGTACATCCTAGGGGAGGCCATGCACGCCCTGGGCATCCC
>JBGSUY010000208.1:0-2576 GCA_041753195.1 Chromatiaceae bacterium | reverse complement strand
GGATGTCGGCCAGGCCCTGGAAGGTCAGCTCCGCGACCAACGGCATTAGTTCGCCGCCGGGGTCGGAGGCCTGGGCGGGAATCGCCCGCGAGGCCCCGCCCAGGAGGTTGTCGGCCAGGGCGGCCAGACGCTCGTTCTCGGCCTGGATTCCCGCCCGTGCGCCTGCGCCCTGGGCCATCTCAGCCGCCATCTCCGTGACCCGGGTGGATCGGGCCAGCAGCACGTCCGGGGCTTTCATTGGGCGGCTTGCCGCAGCCTGCCAGGGGCAAGAACAGCATGGCGGCGAGGGCGAGCAGGATGGGGAGAGGGGCCGGAAGCACATGTCTTTACCGAAACCCCCGCGCGGTGGCGACACCACGCCGACCCTCACTCCACTGGAGCTGATCGATCATCGGGCGGCCTTGATCCCCCCCAACCAACTGCGGGGCGGACATGCGCCTTATCGCCTTCATCACCGTCGCCGCTCGCGGGGTCCGCCAGCCCGCTGCTTGAAGCCTTGACCGACCTTCCAGCACTCGTTAGTCTCAGGTTCCAGGCCGCCCTGCACTCGCAAGGACCTTTGGATCTCTTATCCCTATTCCTCTTGGCTTTCCTATCCCAAAAGGCTGGAGAGAACCGGCCCAACCTTTTCCGTTGCGCGCCGTCCTGTCTTACCTTGCTCGTTTTTTCGGCCGTCCTTGCCGCCGAACCCCCAAGCGAGCGGGATTTCTTTGATCCAATCCCCACCATCTCGCTGGCCACCCGGTTACCGGGAGAGGCGCTCGATACCCCGGCGTCGGTGACCGTGATCGACCGCGCCATGATCGAGGCATCCACCGCGACGAATATCCCCGACCTGCTGAGGCTGGTTCCCGGCTTTCAGGTGGCGCATGCGACCGGGGCGCAATACACGGCGACGCGCCACGGCGTCAGCGATCAGCTAGAGCGACGGCTCGAGGTCCTGGTGAACGGCAATTCCGTGTATCAAGCGACGAATGCCTCCGTCGAGTGGAATCTGGTCGGCGTCGCGCTCGAGGACATCGATCGTATCGAGGTGGTGAGAAGCCCCAACGCGCCGGCGCTCGGCAGTAATGCGATGTTCGGTAGCATCAACATTATTACCCGTAAGCCGTTTGAGCTCTCGGGAGCGCACTTGCGAGCCACGGGGGGATCCCTGGAGACCGCCATCGGGGTTTCCCGAGTCGGCGGAAGAGTGGATCCAATGGATGCGGTCGCCACCTTTCAGTACACGGAGGACGATGGTTTCGAGAACATCGACGATCACAAGCGAATCACCAACCTGCGTCTGCATGGGGACCTGGCCCTGAGCTCATACGACACGCTTGACCTAGAGATCGGATACTCGGGCGGCGAGGTGGGCGCCGACGGAGTTGGTACGGAGGTGGAGCCGTTTCGCGACCGGAGGCTCAGAGAAAGCTACCAGTCGGTCACTTGGCGCAATACCCGAGCGGACGGGGGAGGCCACCGTTTGGCTTTCACCCATCGTGTGACCACCCAGGACGACAGCTATCTCTACTTCATTACTCCGAGCCTTTTCCTGCCCTTGGGCTTTTATGATAGCGGTGCGGAGCGATTCGACCTGGAATTCGAGCAGGCGCTGGCTCCAGGGCAGGACTGGCGGCTGCTTTGGGGCGTTGGGGCACGTCACGACAGGATCGAATCGGACCTCTATCTTGCCCGCAGCGGGGGTGAGGTAACTGCCTGGACGGGTCGTTTACTAGGCGCCGCCGAGTGGCGCCCTGCCGAGGATCTCCTCGTTAACCTCAATGCATTGACTGAATTCAGCGAGATTGCGGATACCTATACCTCTCCGCGATTGGGCGTGAATTGGCGTTTCTCGAAAGATCAGGCGCTGCGCGCCAGCGTCAGCCGCAACTATAGGGTATTCAGCGCGAGCGATCAGCTATCGGACTACCCGCTCGTCTTGTCCGACGGAACCTATCTCCGAAATCTGATTCGATCGACGGGTCCAGATCTGGCCCCCGAGCGGCTGACGAGCTACGAGCTCGGCTATCTTGCGGATCTCCCAAGCCCTAGGCTGAGCTTCGATCTCACACTCTTCCGCGAGGAGCTGTGGGATGCCGGTGCGGGGCCGCGGGACCCTACGCGGGCCACGGTCTGGCTGGAAAAGGGTGGCGATTGGACGACCGAGGGGGTCGAAGCACAATTTCGATTCGCGCCCGACCGAGAGACCCTGCTCTTTGGCTCCTACAGCTACGCGGAAACTAATGGGCGCAGCGTCACCCAAATTGACGCCCAGGGGAGCCCGATCGCCTGGCAGTCACTTGACGACACCACCCCCCGTCATACCTTGGCGTTGCAACTGAGCCGCAAGCTACGGCCCGGCTGGCAAGGGACCTTAGCGGTCTTTCACCTGAGCGATATGCGGTGGCTCGGTGAGGGGGGAGCAGTCGACGCCTACACTCGGCTCGACGCTAAGGAACGGTTCACTAACAAGTTACTCAGTCTTCCTAGACTGACAGGTAACAAATATGCGCCAACATATTGAGCGGAAGTGCTCCGGGTGAGACGATCGCCACCACGCACTGGATGGTATGGGTGGTCTGATGAGCGAG
>JBGSUY010000207.1:0-2078 GCA_041753195.1 Chromatiaceae bacterium | reverse complement strand
GCGGTGACCCCGCTGACCAGCAGGCGCACGGGCCGCTGCCCCTCCACCTGCAGGCCATTAGGGGCATAGTCGGCGAAGGCGGCCGCATCCAGCAGGGCGTCGCAATAGGCGCACAGGGCTTGGGCGTCGATCATGGAGGTCTCGGGCGGGTACCGGCCCGGCCGGCTCGCCAGTTACATCGTTGGTCCAATGGTCACGGGATCGTGGTAGCTTAAGGCCCATGCAGTATCGGGGAACAGTCTTGTTCATTGGCGTGGCGCTCGTGGCGGGGGCTGGCGGGGCCCTGCTCACCCGATTTCTGAGCAATTCCCAGGGCACGGCGCCGGTCACCGCGGCCACCTGGGCGGCGGCCGACGGCCAGGACGCGGCGCTCGGTCACCTGGGATCCTTCGCCGACGCCGTGAGCCGCTCCGCCCCCGCGGTGGTGAGCATCTTCACGACGCGGACGGTTGCGGAGCGTCAACCGATCCCGGATGCCCGCCACCCGTACCCCTTTGGTCAACCCCCTCCGCCCGTTCACCGGGAGACGCGGGAGACGGGGCTCGGCTCGGGGGTCGTCCTGAGCGCGGACGGCCTCATCCTCACCAACCGTCACGTGGTCAAGGAGGCGGAGAGCATCCAGGTCATCCTGGCGGACGGGCGCCGGATCCAGGTCAAGGTCCTGGGCGTCGATTTGGAGACCGATCTCGCCGTCCTCAAGGCGGATGCCACCGACCTCCCCGCCGCCCCCATCGGTGACCCCAAGGCCCTGCGAGTGGGGGACTTGGCGCTCGCCATCGGCAACCCCTACGGCATGGGCCAGACCGTCACCCAGGGCATCGTCAGCGCCATCGGCCGTGTCGATCTCGGAATCTCCCCAATCGAGGACTTCATCCAGACTGATGCCGCCATCAACCCGGGGAACTCGGGCGGCGCCTTGGTCAATACCCGTGGTGAGCTGATCGGCATCAACACCGCCATCTACTCGGAGACCGGCATCTCCGGCGGGATCGGCTTCGCCATCCCATCCGACCTGGCCCTCAAGGTCGCCCGCGCCATCGCGGCCGAGGGGAGCGTGAAACGGGGCTGGATCGGGATGAACGGCCGCAGTGTCACCCCCGAGCTGGCCGAGAACTTCGGGTTGCGGGCCCCCCAGGGGGTGCTGGTCTCCTCGACCCTGAGGGACAGCCCGGCGGAGCACGCGGGCCTGCGCCCAGGGGATGTGGTCACCCGCGTCGGGGACCGGAAGGTCTCCACCGTGCAGGAGCTCCTGGACGCCATCGCCGGGACCGGCCCCAACCGTCCCCTGTTCCTCGAAGTCTGGCGCGGCAGCGAGCGTCTCGAGACCAGCGCTGTCACCGGCGAGCGGCCGTCCCAGGCCGAATAGCTCGCCGCGACCCGCGCCAGGGCACCGCCGACTGCGGCCTGTTACGAGGGCCGGGCCACCCGTCGGCACCTTGGCGCCTTGGGCAATGCCCCGGTAGCGGGATCGACATGTCCGCGGTCGTTGCCCTCCACAGGCCGACCCGTGGCGATCCGCGTGCCGCCTTGCCCCGATCGCACCGAGCGATCACTGCAAGGCAACAGAAGCGCCTCGGGTCTATCAGTCCGCGAGCCGCCCACGGTGGTCCAGATCCTGGGTGCGCTGGTGCACACGGCGCTCGAAGCTCGCCCGGTTCTTGGCGCAGACCAGGGTATAGGGGCGCCCGCGCTTGTCGGTGGTCAGATCCAGGTCGCAGTTGGCGCGACTGACCGTGTGGGCCACATGGCCGCGATCGGCCTCGGCCGCCTTGAAGTGCCAGACCGGCTCGGTCGCTGCGGCGAGGAAGCGGGCGAGCCCACGGCAGTGGGGGCAGCCGCACGGGACCTGGGACGCCCGCGTCCAGTCCAGTGGGGGATCGAGCGGCAAGGCGATGCGTGTCTCGAGGTGTGCCAGAACGGCCCGGCGCAGCCTGGCTGCCGCCGGTAGCTCCGGGTCTGGGCTGGCCTCCTTCAGTAGCAGGGCCGCCGGCAGCAGCAATCGGTCCAGGTCGTAGACGGCCGGGAGCGAGAGGAAGCGCCCCACCGCCCGGTCGGCGATGGTCCCCTCGATGCGCGCA
>JBGSUY010000206.1:0-7233 GCA_041753195.1 Chromatiaceae bacterium | reverse complement strand
ATCTCCTGCTCGAGGACGAAGCTCGTCCGGCCGGCCCGCTGCGGGCGGGTCACGATCGTCAGGTTCTCGCCCTGGCGGCACTCCTTGCGGAAGTTGAGGTTGATGTTCACCGTGACGGTGATCGCCCCCATCGCGTGCAGCCGGTCGTAGGGGAGGCCGCTGCGCTCGTACCACTCTTCCCGGCCCCACTCCAGGTACTCGACGTACTTGGCGTTGTTCACGTGGCCGTTCACGTCGACCTCGGTCGGACGCACAACGATCGAAAGAATTGTTTCCATGTTCTTAATAAAATCTAAGTGCTCGTTGATTGAATATCTGTTGAATCCGTCGCCGGAAATCCACGTTTCAAGGCTTCCCAGCCTATCACAATGCCGGCCCCTTCGATCGCCACGCCACTGGGCGCGTGAAACGCCTTCTCGGGCCTGCTATGATAGGGCTCCCTCCGATGACGGGGGACGACCCGTGCTCACCGGAAGGGACGGTCGCGACGGCGGCCTCGATGTGCCGCCAGCATCTGCGCCGTGAATCCGGGTGCGAGCTCTCCTCTCCGAGTTCCGCGACCGGCGGCCATGAGCACGGACCGATGGACAAAAGTCCAAGGAGCCACGCAAGATGTCAAGATTGGTTGAGGTCACCGAACTGGTACTCCGGGATGGCCACCAGAGCCTGCTCGCCACCCGAATGGCGACGGAGGACATGGTCGACGCGTGCGAGGATATCGATCAGGCCGGCTTCTGGAGCGTGGAATGCTGGGGAGGGGCGACCTACGACTCCTGCATCCGCTTCCTGAACGAGGACCCCTGGGAGCGGCTGCGGACGTTCCGCAAGCTGATGCCGAATTCCCGCCTGCAGATGCTGCTGCGGGGCCAGAACCTGCTGGGATATCGGCACTATGCCGACGACCTGGTGGGGGCCTTCGTCGAGCGGGCAGCCGAGAACGGTATCGACGTCTTCCGCATCTTCGATGCCATGAACGACCTGCGGAACCTCCAGTGCGCGGTCGACGCGGCGCTGGCCACCGGCAGGCATGCCCAGGGGACCATGTCCTACACGGTGAGCCCGGTCCACGACCTGGGCTACTGGGTGGACATGGGCCGGCGGATCGAGGACATGGGCTGCCACTCCATCTGCATCAAGGACATGGCGGGTCTGCTCAAGCCCTATGTGGCAGCGGAGCTGGTGGCGCGCCTCAAGGAGTGCTGTGCCATCCCTATCGCCATGCAGAGCCACGCCACCACCGGCATGAGCACCGCCACCATCCTCAAGGCGGTGGAGTCGGGGATCGACCTGGTGGACACCGCCATCTCGTCCATGAGCCTGACCTATGGGCACTCGCCCACCGAGTCGGTGGTCGCCATCTTCGAGGGGACGGCCCGGCCCACCGGGCTCGATCTGGGCCTGCTGGAGGAGATCGCCGCCTATTTCCGCGAGGTGCGCAAGAAATATGCGCGGTTCGAGGGGGCCCTGAAGGGGGTGGACTCCCGCATCCTGGTGGCTCAGGTCCCGGGAGGAATGTTGACCAACATGGAGAACCAACTCCGAGAGCAGGGGGCCAGCGAACGTCTCGATGAGGTCCTGGCGGAGATTCCCCGGGTGCGCAAGGATCTGGGCTACATCCCCCTGGTGACCCCCACCTCTCAGATCGTCGGCAGTCAGGCTGTGCTGAACGTCCTGATGGGGGAGCGCTACAAGACCATCACCGGCGAGACGGCGGGGGTCCTCAAGGGCGAGTATGGAACCACCCCAGCCCCGGTCGACGAGTCCCTGCGGGTGCGCGTCCTAGGGGAGGGGGAGGAGGCCATCACCTGCCGACCCGCCGACAAGTTGAGCCCCGAGCTCGAGCGTCTCACCATCGAGCTGGAGGGTCTGGCCCGGGAAGGTTCCATCCCCCTCGTCCAGGACCCCATCGACGACGTCCTGATCTACGCCATGTTCCCCCAGGTGGGACTCAAGTTCCTCGCCAACCGAGACGATCCGGACGCCTTCGAGCCGCCCCCCTGGAAGGAGTGCGGCCCGCCAATCAGCGCCGAGCCGGCGCCCCCACCTGCAGTCAGCATGACGCCGGGTGGGGCCGAGACCTACCGGGTGGAGGTGGACGGGCACAGCTATCGGGTCAGGGTGTCGCCGGAGGGTGACCTGGAGTCCGTGGTCCCCACCGGTCCGGCACCGGTCGCCCCCCCTCTATCCGTCCCCCCGTCAGTGGGCGGGCGGCCCGTCCCGGCGCCCCTCGCAGGGACCGTGGTTCAGGTCAGGGTGAAGCCCGGCGACAGTGTACAGCGGGGCGACCTGATCCTGATCCTGGAGGCCATGAAGATGGAGACGGAGCTGCGCTCTCCCGAGTCGGGTCTGGTGCTGGCCGTCGCGGTCAAGGCCGGCGATGCGGTGCAAGTGGGCCAGCCCCTGCTGACCCTAGGCTGAGCCGCATCTGTTCATGATCGGAACCTGATCGCACCTGGCACCGACCTATGGAAGACCTGCTCGATCTCTGGAACTCCACAGGGGTTGCCAACCTGACCTGGGGCCAGGCGCTGATGATGTGGGTCGGCGGTGTCCTGATTTACCTGGCGATCGCCAGGCGCTTCGAGCCCCTGCTGCTGCTGCCCATTGGCTTCGGGGCCATACTGTGCAACATCCCGGTGGCCGGGATCGGGGGCCCCGACGGCATGATCGGCATGGTCTACCGGGTGGGGGTCGAAACGGGTGTCTTCCCGCTGCTGATCTTCCTCGGCGTGGGGGCCCTGACGGACTTCGGGGCCTTGATCGCCATGCCCTGGACCCTGCTCCTGGGGGCCGCCGCCCAGTTCGGGATCTTCGCCACCTTGCTGGGGGCCCTGGCCCTGAACGCGGTACCCGGCTTCGACTTCGGGCTCAAGGAGGCCGCCTCGATCGCCATCATCGGCGGTGCGGACGGCCCCACCGCCATCTTCCTGACCTCCCGGTTGGCCCCTGAGCTGTTGGGCGCCATCGCGGTTGCCGCATACTCCTACATGGCCCTGGTCCCCATCATACAACCGCCCATCATGCGCGCCCTCACCACCCGCGAGGAGCGGCGGGTCGTCATGCAGCAGCTGCGCCCCGTCACACGCGTGGAGCGGATCCTGTTCCCGATCGCGGTCCTCCTCCTGTGCGCCCTCTTACTGCCCGATGCCGCACCCCTGATCGGCATGCTGACCCTGGGCAACCTGCTGCGGGAGAGCGGCGTCGTGGAGCGCCTGAGCCGCTCCGCCCAGAATGAGATCATCAACGTGGTGACCATCCTGCTCGGTCTGGCGGTGGGGTCGAAACTCTCCGCGGACCGCTTCCTGACGGTGGAGACCATCGGCATTCTGGTCCTGGGGGCGCTCGCCTTCTCACTGGGAACTGCCGCCGGGGTGATGATGGGCAAGGTCATGCACCGGCTCACCGGCGGTAAGGTGAATCCATTGATCGGCGCGGCTGGCGTCTCGGCGGTTCCCATGGCCGCGCGGGTGGTAAACAAGGTTGGGCTGGAGGAGGATCCCCACAACTTCCTGCTGATGCATGCCATGGGGCCCAACGTGGCTGGGGTCATCGGCTCGGCGGTTGCGGCTGGCGTCCTGCTGGCCCTGGTGGGCGATTGAGGCTGGATCTGCGCCGGTCTCAAGCCGAGCCGGGGGTCGAAGCCTGGGCAGACCCAGATCGGACCAGCGCGGACCCAGCGCCAATTTGACGCAAGAGCGCAGTATCGGCTACCTTTGCGCGCTTATGTCGGCGCCTTCCTCCCGTGATCCCGGTGCCAGGATCGATCCCTGGAGGGCGGTTGCGACCGAGCAGAGGTTCGACGGAGAGGCCTTTGCCTCTGACCTCCCCAGATTGAACGATGCCCTTTCGGGCATCGGCGGTGCAGCGGAGTGGCCCGCCCGGTTCGACCTGCGGTTTGGCCGGGATCCGGAGTCGCGGCCCGTGGCGTTGGGGCGGGTGGCGCTGACCCTTCGCCTGGTCTGTCAGCGCTGCCTCGGCGAGGTGCCCATACCACTGGACGGGCCCATCGCCCTGGCGCTGGTCCGCGATGACTCCCAGGGGGCAGGCTTGCCCGATCACCTGGATCCAGTGGTGGTCGAGGAGGATGGGATTCGTCCCCTGGATCTCGTGGAAGACGAGCTGCTGCTCGCCATGCCCCTGGTGCCCCTGCACGCCGAGGAGGACTGTGAGCCCTTGGCTCGAGAATTTTCACAAGGCCCGGCCCCGGCACCAAGCCGGGTTAACCCCTTCGCCGCGCTGGTCGGGCTCCAGGCTCCGGTAGCCGACCCGGACAAGGGCGGCAAAGGTTGATGACGGCGCCCCTCGGTGGGTGCGGTCGATCGAGTTCAATTAAACACGAGACGGATGTCGCGGCTGATCATCGGTGCCAGGCATCCAGCGGAGAAACGACATGGCCGTACCCCAGAATCGCAAGACCCCCTCCAAGCGCGGCATGCGCCGTTCTCATGACGGCCTGACCCAGCCCACCCTGTCGGTGGAGCCCACCAGCGGCGAGGTCCATCGCCGGCACCACGTTTCCAGCGACGGTTTCTATCGTGGTCGCAAGGTTCTGGATAAAACCGAGTGACGGACGACCCTGACTCAAGGGTCGCCGTTAGTCCCAGCCCGAAGGCCGTTCCGGACCATCGCGGTCCCAAGCCCATGAGCGGTCGGCATACGATCGCCCTCGACGCCATGGGGGGCGATGTGGGACCCGACGTGGTGGTCCCGGCCGCCTTGCGCTACCTGTCCCGTACGCGAGACATCGATCTCATCTTGGTGGGCGATCGGGAGCGCATCAGGGCTCGGCTTGGGGAGAACGCGTCCCCGCGCGTGCGGGTGCGGCATACCAGCGAGACGGTGGCCATGGACGAGTCCCCCTCCAAGGCCCTGCGCAGCAAAAAGGACTCCTCGATGCGCGTGGCCATCGACCTGGTCAAGAGCGGCGAGGCACACGCCTGTGTGAGTGCGGGCAACACCGGCGCCCTGATGGCGACTGCCCGATTCGTCCTCAAGACCCTTCCCCATGTGGACCGCCCCGCCATCATCACCGCGGTGCCGTCGATCCACGGGGACACCCACATGCTGGACCTGGGGGCTAACGTGGACTGCACCGCGGAGCACCTCTTCCAGTTCGCGGTGATGGGCAGCGAGCTGGTGAAGGCGGTGGACGGGGTGGCGGAGCCCCGGGTGGCCTTGCTTAACATCGGCCAGGAGGAGATCAAGGGCAATGAGCAGGTGAAGCAGGCCCACGAGCTGCTGGCGGCCAGCGGGCTCAACTATATCGGGTACGTGGAGGGGGACGACATTTATCTCGGGAAGGTCGACCTGGTCGTGTCGGACGGCTTCGTGGGCAACGTGGCGCTCAAGAGCAGCGAGGGGGTGGCCAAGCTGGTGCGTCACCTGCTGCAGGCCGAGTTCCAACGTAACCTGCTCACGCGCCTGGCGGGGCTCGCCGCCCTTCCCATCCTCAACCGCTTTCGCCGCACCATGGACCCCCGCCGGTACAATGGGGCCAGCCTGCTCGGGCTGCGCGGCATCGTGATCAAGAGCCACGGTGGGGCAGACGAGGTCGCCTTCGAGAACGCGATCGGCATCGCCGAGAAGGAGATTCACTGCGACATCCCCAGGCGTATCGCCGAGCAGGTCGGGCGCCACCTGGACAATGGCCACCTGAGGGCGAGCGCCTGATGATCTATTCCCGCATCCTCGGTACCGGCGGCTATCTCCCCGAGCGGGTGATGACCAATGCCGAGCTCGAGTCCATGGTCGACACCACCGACGCCTGGATCCGCGAGCGCACCGGGATCGAACGACGCCACCTGGTATCCGAGGGCGAGACGTGCTGCGACCTGGCCGAGCGGGCGTCCCGACTGGCCCTGGAGGCTGCCGGGATCGCTGCCGCCGATCTGGACCTGATCATCGTGGCGACCACGACCCCGGATCAGTTCTTCCCAAGCACCGCCTGCCTCCTTCAGCAGCGCCTGGATGTCCATGGCTGCGCGGCCTTCGACCTGCAGGCGGTCTGCACCGGCTTCATCTACGCACTCGGGGTGGCGGACAAGTTCATCCGCACCGGCTCGGCGCGCCGGGCCCTGGTGGTGGGCGCGGAGACCCTGTCCCGTGTCATCGACTGGACGGATCGGGGTACCTGCGTCCTCTTCGGCGACGGGGCCGGGGCCATGGTCCTGGAGGCGGCCGAGGAGCCGGGTATCATCTCGTCCCACCTCCACGCCGACGGGGCCTACAAGGACCTCCTGCAGATCCCCGGCGGCTTGGGCAATGGGGATTGCACCCATGCCTACATGGAGATGAAAGGCACCGAAGTCTTCCGAGTGGCCGTGACCACCCTGGGCAGGATCGTCGACGAGACCCTGGAGGCCAACGGACTTCAGAAATCCGACATCGATTGGTTGATCCCGCACCAGGCCAATATCCGCATCATCCAGGCCACGGCGCGCAAGCTCGACCTGCCCATGGAGCGGGTGGTGGTCACGGTCGCCGAGCATGGCAATACCTCGTCCGCCTCCGTGCCCCTGGCCTTCGACCAGGCGGTCCGGGACGGCCGCATCCAGCGGGGCGAGATGATCCTGATGGAGGCCTTCGGCGGCGGTTTTACCTGGGGCTCGGCCCTCCTTCGTTACTGACCCCTTTGAGCTTCCCTTCGATCTTTCACTCCGATCCAGCCCGCGGCCCATGACGACCAGCCCCAAGCTCGCCGTATTCTTCCCGGGACAGGGCTCCCAGTCCGTCGGCATGCTCGACGCACTGGCGGCGGTCTACCCGGGTGTGCGCGCCACTTTTGCCGAGGCCGCCGACACCCTGGGACGGGACCTCTGGTCCTTGGTCCATGAGGGGCCCAAAGAGACCCTGGACCAGACCGAAAACACTCAACCCGCACTCTTGACCGCCGGCGTGGCCGTTTGGCGGGTCTGGCGCGAGGCCGGCGGTCCCAACGCCGCCCTCATGGCGGGACACAGCCTGGGCGAATACAGCGCCTTAGTGGCCGCGGGGTCCCTGTCGCTGGCCGAGGGCGTGCGCTTGGCCGCGGACCGTGCGCGCTTCATGCAGGAGGCGGTCCCCAAGGGAGAGGGGGCCATGGCGGCGCTGCTGGGGCTCGATGACGATCAGGTGATCGCACTCTGTGCCGAGCAGGCTCGGGGCCAGGTTCTCGAGGCGGTCAATTTCAACGCCCCGGGCCAGGTGGTGATCGCCGGCGCCGCGGACGCCGTGGAGCGCGCCGTCGCCGCGGCC
>JBGSUY010000205.1:0-3316 GCA_041753195.1 Chromatiaceae bacterium | reverse complement strand
AGCGCCATGAGGCCGGCGACCCGCAGCCCCGGAAGCCCGGCGCAGGCGGAGAGGAGGCCCCCCGCGGCACCCGGAGGCACGCCCGATTTACTCGACTCCCCGTCCAGATTCACCTGGAGGCAGACCCACAGGGGAGCCCGGCCGGAGGGCCGCTGATCGCTCAAGCGCTTTGCGTGCTCCGGGTCTGCGAGTCCGTGGACCCAGTCGAAGCGCTCGGCGATCGCACGGGTCTTGTTGGCCTGGATGCGGCCGATGAAGTGCCACTCGATATCCAGATCCTGGAGTGTCGCCTGCTTGTCCAGTGCCTCCTGGACATAGCTCTCCCCAAAGGCACGCTGGCCCGCGGCGAAGGCGGCGCGGATTGCCTGTGCCGGCTGCCGCTTCGAGACCGCGATCAGGCCCACGGACGCCGGCAGCCGTCCCGCCTTCAGGCAGGCCGCACGGATGCGATCATGGACTTGGGCAAGCCGCTCGGCGATGGACGGGGTCTCCGACAGACTCAAGGCTCGGCCCCTTCCAGTAGAGCGCGCATCCGCCGCAGGGCCCGGCCACGGTGACTCAAGCGGTTCTTGGTCTCGGCGTCCAGCTCGGCGGAGCTGCGGCCCTCGCCCGGAACCAGGAAGATCGGGTCGTAGCCAAAACCGTTCGCCCCGCGCGGGGCGCGCACGATGCTCCCCTCCCAGGTACCCTGGCAGATGAGCGGGGTGGGGTCTTCCGCATGGCGTAGATAGACCAGCACGCACTGGAAGCGCGCGCCCCGCTCCCCGTCCGGGACCAAGTCCAGCACCTGCAGGAGTCGGGTGCAATTGTCCGCGTCGCTCGCCCCCGGACCCGCGTAGCGGGCGGAATAGATCCCCGGGGCCCCGTTCAGGGCGTCCACCTCGATCCCGGAGTCGTCCGCGATCGCAGGCAGCCCGCTGTGGCGGGCGGCATTGCGGGCCTTGATGATGGCGTTTTCCACGAAAGAGAGACCAGTCTCCTCCGCTTCGGGGACCCCGAAGTCCCCCTGGGGCCGAACCTCGATCCGCGCCTCGGCCAGCAACTGGGCGAATTCGCGCACCTTGCCCGGGTTATTGCTGGCGAGCACGATGCGCTCGCCGCGGTGGGATCGGCTCATCGGTGCTGCTCCGGATCCGCCCCCGACAACGGGGCTGAAGCTAACCCCAGGACCTCTCGTTGGGCCGCCTGGATGCGGCGGATTCCCGCGGCACCCAGCGCGAGCAGCGCATCCAGCTCGGCACGGCTGAAGGGCGCGCCCTCGGCGGTGCCTTGGACCTCGATGAAACGGTCCGTCGCGTCCATCACCAGGTTCATGTCCGTATGGGCTTGCGAGTCCTCCGCGTAGTCCAGGTCCAACACCGGGACCCCCGCATAGATGCCCACCGAGACCGCTGCCACCTGCGTGCGGATGGGGTCGGTCTGCAGGGTACCGCGGGCGCGCAGTCCCGCGATGGCGTCATACAGGGCCACCCAGGCCCCTGTAATGGCGGCGGTGCGGGTGCCGCCGTCGGCTTGGAGCACATCGCAATCCAGGGTTAGGGTGCGCTCGCCGAGGCGCTCCAGGTCGACGGCCGCCCGCAGGGCACGCCCGATCAGTCGCTGGATCTCCAGGGTTCGCCCCCCTTGCTTGCCTCGGGCCGCCTCCCGGGGGGTGCGCTCCCCGGTGGCCCGGGGCAGCATCCCGTACTCGGCCGTGATCCAGCCCTTGCCCTGGCCTTTGAGGAAGGGTGGGACCCGTTCCTCCAGGCTGGCGGTGCACAGCACGCGGGTGTCGCCGAATTCCACCAGCACCGAGCCCTCGGCATGGCGGGTGAAGCCGCGGGTGAAGCGGATCGGGCGGAGCTCGCTTGGGGCGCGCGAGGAGGGTCTCATGGTTGCGTTAGGGTCTCCATATCGATCGCGGATCGGGCGTCCGGAAAGCGGGAGGTCAGGTCGAGTGCTCGGACTTACTCGCGGGGAGCTCCTTCAGCCGGCCCTCCGGGCTCGGCTCCGAAAAGCGCGAGTCTGGGACGTTACCCACATGCGTAATTAGGGCGGCAAGCAGCTTTCCCGCGTCCTGAGGGCGCTGGGTTGGATCCATCGACATGGACCAGTCCACCGCTTCAAGCAGGAACAGTGGATACCGGTTCTTCAGCTCCACCGTGGCCGGAATCAGCTTATCCTGCTGGTGGCGCTCGATCGCCGGGGGCGGGGTGTGCCCCTCCATACAGCTGCGAATGCTTGCCCCGACCGCATAGACGTCGGTCCAGGGCCCCACATGGCCGCCCCGGTAATACTGCTCCACCGGCGAATAGCCCGCGGTGATCACTTGCCCCCCTCGCGCCTGTCCGCGATTCAAAGGGTGGACCGCCCCCAAGTCCAGGAGCAGGGGCTCGTTGCCATGTCGTAGGTGGATGTTACCCGGCTTCACGTCCAAATGAAGCATGGAGCGACTGTGTAACAGCGCGAGCGCATCCAATATGGGTACGAAAACATCGAGGATAAACGTGGTGCTGAGGCCCCCACGGCGCTCCTGGACATAGGCCCCGAGGTTGCGGCCGGGCTCGTTGGGCATCACCAGGTACGCGGTCCGATTGGCCAGAAAGAAGTCCAGCACACGCACGATATTCGGGTGCTTCAGGGAGGCCAGGGCCTTGGCCTCCTGGAAGAAGAGCTTCCGCCCGCGATGGAGGTTTTCCATGAGCTGGGGATTCAGCGGCAGGACCTGCTGGCGGGCGTCCCGGCGCGCGATCTTTTTCGGCATATACTCCTTGATGACGACTTCGTCCCCGGTATCTTCTTCCTGCGCTAGATAGATCAGGCTGAAACCGCCCTTAGCCATGGTGTCCAGTATCCGGTAGGTGCCGAGTCGGGTACCGTTCTGGAGGCTTTCACGGGCGGCGGCCATGGTGGTGGTGCCGGACCTCATGGGGCAAGGGGGTCTTAAGGCCGGTATGATAACGCCAACCGGGCCCTGGCGTTCTCTAGGGCCGGGCTCGGGTGTTGGCGTTTCCGATCCGCACGGGCAGCTGGAGTCGGCGGCGGACGTAGGATCTGCGCCCCTGGTTCCGGCCTGCGAGGTCTCTCTACTACAGCACAATTGTCACGAGGCGCATCGATGATCAAGAGCATGACCGCCTTCGCCCGGGAGATCCGTCTGGGCGCCTTTGGCGAGCTTGCCTGGGAGCTTCGCAGCGTCAACCACCGATTCCTGGAGCCCCATTTGCGGCTGCCCGAGGAGCTGCGCGCCCTGGAGCCTGCGGTCCGTGACCGCCTGGCGGCGCGTATCCAGCGCGGCAAGGTGGACTGCGGGCTGCGTTATGTGCCGGCGGCCGGG
>JBGSUY010000204.1:0-7461 GCA_041753195.1 Chromatiaceae bacterium | reverse complement strand
GCCCGCGCCCGGGCCACCGCCCCGCGGGCCGCATCCCGCTTGGCCCAGAGGATGGCGGTCTCCTCCGCCGAGTCCTCATAGTCCCCAGCTTGTCTGGACTCGGGGAGGTCCCCGGCGAGGTATTCGAGCACCGCGGCCATGACGGCATCCTTATTCTTGATGGACTGCTCGATGTTGATCCGCTCGATGCCGCGGCTGTAGTCCGCCAGGCGCGGCAGGGGGATCACCACGTCCTCGTTGATCTTGAAGGCATTGGTGTGGCGGGAGATGGCCGCGGTGCGGGCCCGATCCAGCCAAAACCGCCGGCGGGCCTCCGGACTCTGGGCGATGAAGCCCTCGCCGTCCCGTTGCCTCGCCAGCTCCACCACCCGCAGGGCGGCGGCCGCCACCGCGGACTCGCCGTCGCTCACGAGGTCCGCGAGCAGGACCATCTTGGGCAGCTCCCGGCGGTTGGCCTTGCTGGTGTAGTCAACGGCCCGCAGATAGCGCTCGTCCAGGTGCTCCAGCCCGGCGATTTGGACCCCAGAGAGCCCGTCCACGTAGGACTTGATCTCGACGATGGCGGGCACCGCCAGGTCCAGGTCGGTGCCGAAGAACTCGAGACAAAGGGTTCGGCCATGGGCTGGCATGCGATGCAGGATGAAACGGACGGAGGTGATGAGGCCGTCGCAGCCCTCCTTCTGGACCCCGGGCAGTCCGGCAAGGAACTTGTCGGTCACGTCCTTGCCTAGACCCGCCTTGCGGAATGCACCGCCGGGCAGGGTCAGGACCTCCGGCGCCCCTCTCAGCGTGTACCCGTCCGGCTCGAACCGGCTGATACGGAAACGGACCTGCGATTGGTCATGGATTTTGCCCAGGTTGTGACCGAGCCGCTCCACCAGGAGCCAGTCCGCGTCCGGGGTCACCATGCGCCAGGAGGCCAGGTTGTCCAGGGCGGTGCCCCAAAGCACCGCCTTCTTGCCCCCCGCGTTCATGGCCACGTTGCCGCCGATACAGGAGGCGTCCTGGGAGGTCGGATCCACCGCGAAGGCGAGCCCGTTGGCCTCCGCGAGATCCGACACCCGGCGGGTCACCACCCCAGCCCCACACTGAACCGTCGGGACCAGCCCCTCCACCCCGGGCAGGGAGAGGTGCTCGACACCGGAGAGGGACTCCAGCTTTTCGGTGTTGATGACCGCCGTCATGGGCCTCAGGGGCACGGCGGATCCCGTGTAGCCGGTGCCGCCTCCCCGCGGGATCAGACTGAGGCCGCAGTCGATGCAGGCCCGCACGATGGGCGCAACCTCGGCCTCGGTGTCGGGGGAGATGACGACGAAGGGCAACTCGACCCGCCAGTCCGTAGCATCCGTGGCGTGGGAGACCTGGGCGAGACCGCCGAAGTCGATGTTGTCCTTGCGGGTGATGCCCGCCAGCGCCCGTCGCAGGCGATCCCGTGCCCCCTGCTTCGACTCGAACCAGTCCCGAAAGCGCCGCGTCGCGGCGCGGGCGGCGGCGAGCAGCTCGGCCGCTTTGAGGTTGTCGTTCAGCCGGAGCTCGAACTGATCGAGCCGATGGTCCAGGGCGGCGAGCAACAGGCGACGGCGGTCCAGGCTCTCTAGCAGATCGTCCTGCAGGTAGGGGTTGCGGGTGACGACCCACATGTCCCCCAGCACCTCGAAGAGCATGCGCGCGGAGCGCCCGGTGCGCCGGCTGCCCCGCAGCTCCTCGATCAGGGCCCACTGCTCGGCCCCCAGGAAGCGGATCACGATCTCCCGATCGGAGAAGCTCGTGTAGTTGTAAGGAATCTCGCGGATGCGAGCCTGAGTGTCACTCATGGGGTCAGTCGCCCGGCACGCCGTTTTGCACTGCACAAAATGGTACCCCAGCCGCGCCCTGGGTTGACGGGTCAGGCGTGGGGTAGTTTGAGTCGGCGGCCGGAAGGATCGGAGCCGAGGGCGGAGAGGGGGAAGTGCCTGATGGATTTGGAGCCGATGGGCGGATTCGAACCGCCGACCTACTAATTACGAATCAGTTGCTCTACCAACTGAGCTACATCGGCTTGTGGACCCGGAAGTATAGGGGATGGCGCTGCCTGCCTCAACGCGGTCGTTGCCGTCGGTGTCCGTCAGCGGCTGGCGTCCAGGGCGTAGGGGGTGGGATCCGTGATGGGCTCGCGACCCAGCATCAGGTCCGCCACCAGGCGCGCGGAGGCGGGGCCGGTCACCACGCCGTTGCGGAAATGGCCAGCGTTGAAGTACATCCCCTCGATGCCCGGGTAGGCCCCGATGTAAGGGATGCCGCTCGGGGTACCGGGGCGCAGGCCCGCCCAGTGGTCCTCGATGGGGGTGCGCTTTAGGATGGGAAACAGCTCCACGGCGCTGCGGTAGAGGGCCTCCTTGGCCTCGGCAGTGGTGGCCTTGACGAAGCCCGTGTGCTCCAGGGTGCTGCCGATCAGCACGTGACCGTCGCGGCGCGGGATCACATAGCGATCCCGGTAGAGGGTGATGTGGTTGATCTGTCCGGGGCGCGCGAGGAACAGCATCATCTGGCCGCGCACCGGTTCGATCTGCGGACTGCTGCCGAACTGCTCCAGGAGCTTGCCGGTCCAGGCGCCGGTGCAGATCACCACCTGGTCGGCCAGGATCTCGCCCTTGGCGGTGCGCACGCCCAGGGCGCGGCCCTGCCCCACCAGGAGCTCCAGCACCTCTTCCTGCTCGCGCAGCGCGATGCGCCCCTCCAAGGCCCGGCGCGCGGACTTAACGAGTCGGGGGTTGCGTACTTGGGCGACGGCGGGCATCAGCATGGCCCGCTCCGGGCGCGTTCCGAGCTCGGGCTCGTCTGCGTGGACCCGCTCACCGTCGAGGGTCTGGATCTCCGCCTGGTGGCGGTCGGCCCAGGCGAAGGCCTGATCCCGCTCCTCGGTGTCCAGGATCAGGAGCCCGCTGGCGGTGAGCTCGGGGTCGATTCCGGTTTCGTCGTGCAGATCCGTGCAGAGCTTCGGGTAAGCGCGCTGGCTCCAGCTCGCCAGGGCCGTCACCGAATCCGCGTAGCGCCACGGGTAGAGGGGGGAGATGATGCCGCCACCCGCCCAGGAGGCCTCGCGACCGGTCTCTCCCATCTCCACCAGGATGACCTTGGCGCCGGCCTGCACCAGCTCCCGGGCGGTCAGGAGCCCGATGATGCCGCCGCCGATAACCAGGATGTCGCTCATGTTGCTCGCTTGTCGTCCGTTCGGTTTGATAGGTTTGGGGCAGGGCCGGGTCGATCGTGCCCGCGCCCGTCAGTCCGATCCCTGAGCCGCAGCCGCCGCCAGCTCCCGCGGGAGCGGGAAGACCACCTGCTCGCGGATGCCGGATTGCTCCTCTACGGACTCGGCTCCCCAATCGCGCAAGCGGTCGATGACCTGGGCCACCAGCACCTCGGGGGCCGAGGCGCCCGCGGTGACACCCACGCGGGGGGCCTGCTCCAGCCATTCCCGCCGGATGTCCTCCGGTCCGTCGATCAGGCGGGCGGGGCAGCCCTGCTTCTCCGCCAGCTCGCGGAGGCGGTTGGAGTTGGAGCTGTTGGGTGACCCCACCACCAGCATCAGGTCGCAGCGACCGGCCAGCTCCTTGACCGCGTCCTGACGGTTCTGGGTGGCGTAGCAGATGTCGCTGCGCTTGGGACCCTGGATCCGGGGGAACCGGCTCCGCAGGGCGGCGATGATCACCGCCGTGTCGTCCACCGACAGGGTGGTCTGGGTCACATAGGCCAGGTGGTCCGGGTCGCGCACCGCCAGGGCCGCCACGTCGGCCGCCGACTCCACCAGGTGGATCCGGCCTCCGTCGCCCCGGCACTGGCCCATGGTGCCCTCAACCTCCGGGTGCCCCCGGTGGCCGATGAGCACCAGTTCGCAGCCGCCCTTGCAGTGGCGGGCCACTTCCAGGTGCACCTTGGTTACCAGGGGGCAGGTGGCATCAAAGACGCGAAGGCCTCGGGCTTCGGCCTCCTGACGCACCTGTTGGGCGACCCCGTGGGCGCTGAAGATGACGGTGGCCCCCTCCGGCACCTGGCGCAGCTCGTCGACGAAGACCGCGCCCCGACGCTTCAAGCTGTCGACCACAAAGCGGTTGTGCACCACCTCATGGCGCACATAGATGGGGGCCCCGTAGAGGTTGAGCACCCGCTCCACGATCTCGATGGCCCGGTCCACACCGGCACAGAAGCCGCGGGGGTTGGCGAGGAGTATGTCCATGGGACAGAGGATAGGGGATGGCCGCGGATTGGGGTAGACGGCGCCTGTATCCAGGGCCGAGTTTGGAACTGACGGCTCAGGCCACGGACAGCACTTGGACCCTCAGGGTCAGGGACCGGCCGGCAAAGGGATGGTTGAAGTCCACCCGCACCCGCTCCGCCTCCCGCTCCAGGACCACGCCGCTGGTCTCGTGACCTCCCGGGGTCTCGAAGGCAATCACCTGACCGGGTGCGGGGTCCAGGTCCGGGGGGAATTCCGCTAGGTCCATCCAATGCAGGTTCCCGGGGTCATAGGGGGCGAAGAGCTCGGAACCGTCGGCCAGGATGGTCTCCTCCGACCCCGGAACCAGGCCGGCGATGACCTGCTCCACCCCAGGGGTCAGGGTCCCGTCGCCGATGGTACAGGTGATGGGCTCGGCGCCGAAGCTGGAGAGGGCCACAAAGCCGTCCTGGAACCGCACCTCGAGGTGAAGCAAGACGGTTCGGCCCGGGGCTATGGCCAGGATGGCTGACATAGAGGGGATGTGCTCCCAGCGCTGGGTCAGTGAAGCAGGGTCTCGGACTTAGCCCGGGCGGGGTGGCGGTGCCGCGCTGATCGCTGCAACGGGGGTGTCACGCCGATCCCGGCCTGGGGATCTACAGGATCTCTTGGGTCACGAACAGGTAGCCCAGGGAGACAACGACAACAGCGATCGCCAGATAGGGGAGGAGAATGCAGATACCTGGAAGATCGTTACATACCTTGCTGTACTTGCAGAGCTTGCAGTTCTTCATTGACTGACCTTACGCCGAATGGACTACAGGGCCGCCCGGTGCTGAGCGGGCTGGCACGCTCGGTGGCAGGAACGCCTCGCGGTGACGGCGGACTCGGCCCCAGGTGGCGCGCGGCGGTGAACCGTCGCCGCCGGCGGGGCTCGAAATCCGGCGGCCGGTATCCTTACCGACCCGGAGGGTTTAATCAAGGCCCGAGATGAGCATCACCCTACCCCAGCGGGCGGGTTTGTTTCTCGCTCTCCGCATCAATACCATAACCTATCGAGAATCAACCCCAGCGAGTCATGATGGCGGAGCCAACCGCGCCCCAGGATCGGTTCGTCTTCAGCGCCACCCGGGCGAATTTCCAGCAGCTGGTGATCGAGAACTCCCGCAAGGGTCCGGTCCTGGTGGATTTCTGGGCCCCCTGGGCAGGGCCTTCAGTGCGCCAGGGTGAGCTCCTGAGACGCCTCGCAGCCGAGTACGGCGGGCGCTTCCTACTGGTCTCCGTGGACACCGACCGGGAGAACGCGATCGCCGAGGAGCTCGGGGTGAAGTCCCTGCCATCCTGCCGCCTGTTGAGGCATGGGCGGGCGGTGGAGCAGATCCACGGCATGCAAACCGAGGCGGACTATCGGGCTCTCATCGACCGCCACTGCCTGGCCCTGGCGGACCGGGTTCAGGCGGCGGCCCTGGCGCTGTGGGCGAGCAGGATAGGGCCGTTCAGGTGCTGGCCGAGGGCGCCCTGGCGGAGCCCGAGCGGCCCGAGCTTCCGCAACGGGATCGGACGGCGGGGCCTCGTCGCCCTAATGGAGCAGCTTGGGACCCGACGACCCCCGGGTGGGCCCCTCCCTATCGGCGCCCGCTCTTCCAACACTGACCCAAGACTGATCCGACAGGGGGACCACCCCATTGGCTGAGCCCCACCCGACGCGTCCATCGAACGAGGTCCCCAAGATCGGCTTCGTCAGCCTCGGCTGCCCCAAGGCCACCGTGGACTCGGAGCGCATCCTCACCCAGCTGCGCGCGGAGGGCTATGCCATGTCCCCGGACTATGCCGGCGCCGACCTGGTGATCGTCAATACCTGCGGCTTCATCGACGCCGCGGTGGACGAGTCCCTGGAGGCCATCGACGAGGCCATGGCCGAGAACGGGCGCGTGGTGGTCACCGGCTGTCTGGGAGCCCGGGAGGAGCTGATCCGGGGTGCCCACCCGCGGGTGCTGGCCGTTACCGGCCCTCAGGCGCTGGACGCGGTGATGGCCGCGGTCCATGCCGAGGTGCCCGCGCCCCACGACCCCTTCCTGAGCCTGGTCCCGCCCCAGGGGATCAGACTCACCCCGCGCCATTTCGCCTATCTCAAAATCTCCGAGGGCTGCAACCACCGTTGCAGCTTCTGCATCATCCCGAGCCTGCGGGGCGACCTGCAGAGCCGCCCCCTCGGCGAGGTCCTGACGGAGGCCGAGCGCCTGGTGGAGTCTGGAGTCCGGGAGCTTCTGGTCATCGCCCAGGATCTCAGCGCCTATGGGCTGGACCTGCGCTACCGCCCCGACTTTTGGTCGGGCCGGCCCTTGAGGACAGACCTGACCAACCTGGCCCGCGGCCTGGGGGAGCTGCCCGCCTGGGTGCGGCTGCACTATGTCTACCCCTACCCCCATGTGGATGAGCTGATCCCCCTGATGGCGGAGGGCGCCATCCTGCCCTACCTGGACATGCCGCTGCAGCACGGATCCGAGCGCGTACTCAAGGCCATGGGCCGACCGGCCGCCACGGAACGGGTGCTGGAACGGCTGGAGCGCTGGCGGGCCCAGTGTCCGGAGCTGGTCCTGCGGAGCACCTTCATCGTCGGCTTCCCGGGGGAGACCGAGGCGGAGTTCGAGGAGCTGCTCGACTTCATTCGTGCCGCGCGGCTGGACCGGGTCGGCTGCTTCCCTTACTCCCCTGTGGAGGGGGCTGCTGCCAATGCCTTGCCGGATCCGGTCCCGGAGCCCGTCAAGGAGGAGCGTCTGGCCCGCTTCATGGGGGTCCAGGCGGAGATCAGCCGGGCCAAGCTCGCCGCCCGGGTCGGCCAGCGGCTCAGGGTGCTGGTGGATGAGGTGGGGGAAGATGAGGTTGTCGCCCGCAGCTACGGCGAGGCGCCAGAGATCGACGGGGTGGTCATCATCCCGGGGGCCTGGGAGCTGGACCCGGGGGACTTCATCGAGGTGGAGGTGACCGACTCCGGGGATCACGACCTCTGGGCCCGTCCGGTGGAGGATTGAGCGAGGGGCCAGGTCGCCGGGGGAACCCAAACGAAAAGGCCCCGACGCAGTGCGCCGGGGCCGCGACGTCTCCGATCGGGCGAGGGGGGGATCGCCCTTAGGAACGGTTCACTAACAAGTTACTCAGTCTTCCTAGACTGACAGGTAACAAATATGCGCCAACATATTGAGCGGAAGTGCTCCGAGTGAGACGATCGCCACCACGCACTGGATGGTATGGGTGGTCTGATGAGCGAG
>JBGSUY010000203.1:0-3265 GCA_041753195.1 Chromatiaceae bacterium | reverse complement strand
CCTGGACTCCGGGGCCAGCGGGATCCGCTCCCGGCTTGACCTGCCCTTACAGGGGCTGGGGTCCCTGGCGGCGGACCTGGAGCTGCCGGGTTGGCGATTCGACCAGGCAGGGCGACCGGACCAGCCCCTGCGGGGTACGGTGCGCGCCAAGGTCGATGGCCTGGCCCGTATCTCCAACCTGGTTCCGAACCTCACCGGGATCACAGGCAACATCGACGCCGACCTGGACCTGGGCGGGACCCTGGCCAGCCCCGAGCTTCGGGGCCAGGCCAGTGCCCGGGGTTTGGGGGCCGAGATACCGCTGATCGGCCTCAAACTGGCGGACACCAACATCAATGTGTTGGCCACCCGGGACCGCCTGGATCTTCAGGGTCAGGGGGACATCGGGGGCGGACGCCTCGAGCTCTCGGGAGACTATCGCCTTCCGCCCGGGGCCCCGGGCGGTGCGGCGCGGGTCCTCGGGGACCGGCTCAAGGTGGCGGATACCAAGGAGTATTACGCGGTGGTCTCCCCCAGCTTCAACCTGCAGCTGGACCCCCAAGGGCTTCGCGTGCGGGGTGAGGTCAAGGTGCCGGAGGCGCGGATCCGTCCCCGCGCCCTCCCCGCGGGGACCGTCTCGGCCTCACCAGACGTGGTCATGCTGGAGCAGGCCCAGGACTCCAAGGGTCCCGGCTTCCCGATGGACTTGGATGTTCGACTCCGCATGGGCGACAACGTCACCATCGATGCCTTCGGTGTGCGCGGGCGCCTCACCGGGGACCTGCGGGTCTTCCAGGAGCCAGGAAAGCAGATGCTGGGGGATGGTCAGCTGGCTATCGTGGACGGACTCTACAGGCTCTCCGGCGGGTTCGGGCTGGCCGCGGAGATCGGGGCGCCGCTTACCATCGAGCAGGGGCGACTAGTGTTCGCGAAGAGCCCCGTCGACAACCCAGGGCTCCTGCTCCAGGCCCAGCGGGAAGGGGGGGACACCACCGCCGGGGTGCAGGTGCTGGGTACCCTGCGCAACCCGAAGCTCGCCTTCTTCTCCGACAGCGACCCCGACATGACCCAGGCGGAGATCACCACCTACCTGGTGACGGGGGTCCCGCCCCGGAGGGAAGGGGGCTCGGAGGACCGCTCCTTGTCCCTCGGGACCTACGTGAGGCCCAAGCTGTACATGGAATACGAAACCGGGCTGGGCGACCAGAAGGACAAGGTGAAGCTGCGCTATGACCTGACCCGGCGGATCGAGGTCCAGACCGAGACCGGCGAGAGCCAGGGTGGCGACATTTTTTTCAAGTTCGAGCGATGAGGCCCCTGGTGCGCCTGCCGCGGAAGTCTCAGAACAGGTGGTTGGGATGCGTGGCAACGGTCCTGTTCGTCGCCCTGATGGGGTCCGGGATCGCGGCGCCGGCGGGCGAGGGCGCCTCACTTTCCGCGGAAATCGGTTTCGACCTCGGTCGCCTCGATGACCGCGGCCTCCAGGGCCCTCCGGACGGTCTGCGATCCCTGGACTACGAGTACTGCATCCCGGAGGGCGCCGAGTACCGGGCCCAGGTGATCGCCATCGACCCCAGCGCCCGTTTCCTAGCCGGGAGCCGGGGCCGCATTGGCTGCGTGCCAGGTCAGGCGCTGGTGCTCGGGAACACCCATCAGCCGGGGTTTCGGCAGGTCCTCCAAGCCCTCGCCGGGCTCCCCTTCGTGGAGCGCATCGCTGAATGTGTATTCGACTAGCGGATTGATGCTCTACCTACGATGACCGATCCGAGCCGACCCCAGTGGCCGGCGGCGGGACTCTGGCGCCCCCGGTATTGGCCGAGCTGGCTGGTGGTGGGCCTCGTCAACGGCCTGGGCCGACTGCCGTTTCCTTTGATCTGGGCCCTGGGCCAGGGTCTGGGGCGTTTAGCCTATTGGCTGGCGGCCGACCGTCGGGCTGTGGGGCGGCGCAACCTGGAGATCTGTCTCGCCCGGACACCGCGGGCAGAGCGCGCGCGCATCCTGCGGGATCAATTCGGCTGGCTTGGGGTCGCGGCCCTGAGCCAAGGGGTGGGCTGGGGCATTAGCCGGCGGCGTCTCGCCCGGCTGGTGCGGATCAGGGGCCGCGGGTTGATTGACGCCCTGATCGCCGAGGGCCGACCCGTGATCGTTCTGGTCCCCCACTTCGTGGGTCTGGAGCTCGGCGGGGCCGCCTTCACCGGCTTGGTCCACCCCGGTGTCTACATGTACCAGCGTATCCGCAACCCGGTGGTGGATTGGCGGGTGCGCCGGGCGCGGCGCCAATACGGCAGCGTTTCCATCGAGCGTAGCGACGACCTGCGGGGTCTGGTGCGCGAGATCCGGCGCGGCACCCCCTTCTTCTACCTGCCGGATCAGGACGGAGGGCGCCGTGGTATCTTCGTGCCCTTCTGCGGCGTGCCCGCCTCCACGGTGCCCATGCTGGGGCGCTTTGCCGCCATGACCGGGGCCGTCGTGATCCCGACCTTCGCCCGCTACCTGCCCTGGGGGCGGGGGCTTGAGCTGATCTTCGATCCGCCCCTGGAGCCCTTTCCCACGGGTGACCCGGAGGCCGATGCCAGCTTGATGAACCGGGTCATCGAGGCGCGAATCCATTCCATGCCGGAGCAGTATTTTTGGGTGCACCGCCGCTTCAAGACCCGCCCCCCGGGGGAGCCGCCGATCTACCCGCCGAAGCGCCGCCGGACCCAGGCCTGAGGGGACTTCGCTCGGAGTCGACGGAAGGCCCTGGGTTCGGCCGGCCGCGGGACTGGCTGATCGGCTCCGCCCTCCTGGCCGCCCTGATCGTCGCGGTGCATGTCACGGTGGGTTGGGGAGCCCTGCTCGCCCCCTGGCTGGCCTTCCCGCCGCTGCTGATCCTCTGGCTCTTCCTGCTCACGGCGTTGAGCTACGTCCTGCGGGCGCTGCGGGTCTACGATTGGTTCCGACCCCACTTCGCCGATCGCTTCCTTGGGGTGCTGCGGCTCAGCGTGCTGCACAACACGGCCAACAACTTGCTGCCCATGCGTGCCGGGGAGATGGTCTTCCCCTGGTTGATGCGGCGCTACTTCGGCCACGGCTTCCTGGACGCGGCCGCCGCGCTCCTGTGGATCCGCATCCTGGACCTACATTTCCTGGGGCTCGTCGGCATCCTGATCCTCCATCTAAGCCAGGCATCCTGGCTCTGGTGGGCGGTCGCCGCCCTGTGGATCTCCGGGCTCGGCGTCCTGGCACTCATTGGGCGGGCCGCGGTCTCGGCGGGGACGGCAGGGCCCGGCCGCCTGCGCCGGCT
>JBGSUY010000202.1:0-9651 GCA_041753195.1 Chromatiaceae bacterium | reverse complement strand
ATCCGGGCGCAGCCGGCTCCTCGGGTCGACCCGGGCGAGCAGCGACGGATCCACCGGGGCCACCGGGACCTTGGCCCCGATGAAGCGCTCGATGTCCGGCAGGCAGAAGGCGTGGGTCTCGCAGGCGAAGCTGATGGCGTCGCCTGCGGCCCCCGCCCGCGCGGTGCGACCGATCCGGTGGACATAGTCCTCAGGATCCTCTGGCAGGTCGTAGTTCACCACATGGGTCACGTCCGGGATATGCAGACCCCGGGCCGCCACATCGGTGCCCACCAGTACCGGCAAGTCGCCGTCGGTGAAGTGCTTGAGGAGCTTCAGGCGCTTTTTCTGGGGCACGTCCCCGGAGAGCACCGCGGTGTTGATGCCGTTGCCTTGGAGATAGCCCCAGACACGGTCGGCCTCCCGCTTGGTGTTGACGAAGACCATCACGCGCGGGTCCTCCCAACCCCGGACCAGCCCAATGAGGAGCGGGATCTTCTCCTCGTTGGCGGTCATGTAGCAGACCTGGCGCACCCGCTCGACAGTCACCTGGTCGCTCTCGATCTTGACCAGTTGGGGTTGGTTCATGTGCTCGTAGGCGAGCTCCAAAACCCGGTAGGAAAGAGTCGCCGAGAACAGCATCCCCAGGCGCTCCTCCGGGGGCGGCATGCGCTTGAGGAGGAATCGGATGTCCTTGATGAACCCCAGATCGAACATACGGTCCGCCTCGTCGAGGACCACGGCCTCGATCGACTTGAGGCTGAACACGTGCTGCTTGAAATAGTCGATCAGCCGTCCCGGGGTGCCGATCAGGATGTCGACCCCGGCGGCCAGGTCGTCGCGCTGCTGCTGGTACCCGGTGCCGCCGAACACCAGGCCAATGCGAAAACCCGTGTGCTTGGCGAGCACCAGGGTGTCCTTGTGGATCTGCACCGCCAGCTCCCGGGTAGGGGCGACGATCAAGGCCCGGGGGTGGGATCGCCCGTGCCCGTGAGCCGGCCCTTGGGAGCCGAGCAGACGTTGCAGCACCACAACCAGGAAGGCGGCGGTCTTACCAGTTCCTGTTTGGGCCTGGCCGGCCAGGTCCCTGCCCTCGAGCCCGATGGGGATCGTCTCCTGCTGGATGGGCGTGCAATGGGAAAAGCCGGCGTCGGCCAGACCCTCGAGGATCCGGGGGTCTAAGGGGAGGCGATCGAACCGGGTCTCGGTGAGGTGTGTGTCAGACATGAATCTCGTGGGTCTGTGGAGCGCACCATACCGCGAGCCGCGGCGAGGCTTGCAAAATCGTTGCGCTTTGGATCAAATAGGATCTTACCCTTGGGCCCATACCAACGCCAACTCGCCCACCCGCCCGTCGCCCCGATTGCCGGCGGGACCATCTCGTAAGCTTTCCGCTACATTTCAGACAGGCGGCCCCACGGCCGACCACAATCCGAAATGCCGTTTGAGTTGGCGTGCGAAGGCACCTCCATTCCCAAAGTCCGTCGTCCGCGGGATCCCCACATGGCCCGCCCCCGCGGCAGTCCAAACCCCAATCCACGGGTTGGGGCCATCGAGTCCACACCCACGAACCAACGGGAGACGACTTCAGTGAGCGACAGCATCGTCCACGTGACCGATGACTCTTTCGAGGATGAGGTGTTGAGATCGCCAGATCCAGTCCTCGTGGATTATTGGGCCGACTGGTGCGGGCCCTGCAAGATGATCGCCCCCGTGCTGGACGAGATCGCCAGCGAGTACGCCGGCAAGATCAAGGTGGCCAAGCTCAACATCGACGAGAATCCGAACACCCCGCCCCGCTATGGTATTCGAGGGATTCCGACCCTGATGCTGTTCCGGGAGGGCGAGGTGGAGGCGACCAAGGTGGGCGCAGTGTCCAAGTCCCAGCTCACCGCCTTTATCGACAGCAATCTCTGAGACGAACCGCTTTGGGGCGCCAGCGAGGAAGGACGCACCCAGGCTCAAACACCCAGGCTCAAATAAGAACCAACAGTTGCGGCACCCGTTCGGGTGCCGACTCCCCGGTGCGCGGCCACCCCGAGTCGCTCCTCCCCGCGACGCCGACTCCTCGCGAGGTGTCGCGCGCCCTCCCTGACCTCTGTCGACGAAGACCCTGATGAACCTAACCGAACTGAAGAAGACGCCGGTCCCCGAGTTGGTGGAGCTGGCGCAGTCCATGGAAATCGAAGGCGTTGGACGCTCCCGCAAGCAAGACCTGATTTTTGCGATCTTAAAGGCCCAGGCCAAGCGCGGCGAGGACATCTACGGCGACGGGGTGCTGGAGATCCTGAGCGACGGCTTCGGCTTCCTACGTTCCGCCGATGCCTCCTACCTGGCCGGCCCAGACGACATCTACGTCTCCCCGAGCCAGATCCGCCGCTTTGCGCTGCGCACCGGGGACACCATCTCAGGCAAGATCCGCCCGCCGAAGGATGGCGAGCGCTATTTCGCGCTGCTCAAGGTCAGCGACATCAACTTCGACCGGCCCGAGAACGCGAAGACCAAGATCCTGTTCGAGAACTTCACGCCGCTCTTTGCCCAGAAGCGGCTCAAGCTGGAGATTGGCAACGGCAGCACCGAGGACATCACGGCCCGCACCATCGACCTGGTCGCGCCCATCGGCAAGGGCCAGCGGGGACTCATCGTCTCGCCCCCCAAGGCGGGCAAGACCATGATGCTGCAGAACATCGCCCAGTCGATCGGACACAACCACCCGGATTGTTATCTGATCGTGCTGCTGATCGACGAGCGCCCGGAGGAGGTCACGGAGATGTCCCGCTCGGTGCGCGGCGAGGTGATCTCCAGCACCTTCGACGAACCCGCCACCCGCCATGTGCAGGTCGCCGAGATGGTGATCGAAAAGGCCAAGCGCCTGGTCGAGCACAAGCGCGACGTGGTGATCCTGCTCGACTCCATCACCCGGCTGGCACGCGCCTACAACACCGTGGTCCCCTCCTCCGGCAAGGTGCTCACCGGCGGCGTGGACGCCAACGCCCTGCAGCGCCCCAAGCGCTTCTTCGGGGCCGCCCGCAACGTGGAGGAGGGGGGCAGCCTGACCATCCTGGCCACCGCCCTGGTCGACACCGGCTCGCGCATGGACGACGTGATCTACGAGGAGTTCAAGGGCACCGGTAACATGGAGATCCACATGGATCGGCGCATCGCCGAGAAGCGCATCTTCCCCTCCATCAACATCAACCGCTCCGGGACCCGCCGCGAGGAGCTCCTGATGCGGCCCGACGAGCTGCAGAAAATGTGGATCCTGCGCAAGATCCTGCACCCGATGGATGAGCTGGCCGCCATGGAGTTCCTCCACGACAAGCTCAAGGCCACCAAGACCAACGGGGAGTTCTTCGACTCCATGCGTGGATAAGGGGGCGGGGCTGATCGGGAACAGTGCGGCACCGACGCCGCCTACACCGACGATGAAGGCCATGATCCTCGCCGCGGGGCGCGGCAACCGCATGCGCCCACTCACCGACCAGATTCCGAAGCCGCTTCTGATCGCCGGCGGCAAACCGCTGATCCAACACCAAATCGAGCGACTGGCGGCGGCCGGATTCCGAGAGTTGGTGATCAACCATGCCCACCTGGGTCAACAGATCGAAGACGGACTCGGCGACGGTTCGCGCTTCGGGGTCTCCATTGCGTACTCGGGCGAGGGTCAGCCCCTCGAGACCGGAGGCGGCATCTTCAAGGCCCTGCCCCTGCTGGGTCCGGACCCCTTCCTAGCGGTCAACGGCGACATCTGGACCGACATCCCCTTCGACGGGCTTGCATTGGCGGACGGGGACCTGGCCCACCTGGTGCTCGTGGATAATCCGTCCCACAATGCGCACGGGGACTTCGCCCTTAGAGACGGGCGTATCCAAGCGAATGGCGAGCCCTGCTACACCTTCAGCGGGGTGGGGGTCTACAGCCGAGAACTCTTCGCGAGCTGTGTCCCCGGGACCTTTCCGCTCGCCCCGCTGCTGCGGGCGGCCATGGAGGATGGCCGCATCAGCGGCCAGTTGCACCGGGGGCATTGGTACGACGTCGGCACCCCGGCGCGGCTGGCGGAGCTGGATCTGTTTTTGACGACCAGGCGCGATTAGAAAGGCGCCGGTCAATGTGGCGCTTCGGGCGAGCACGGATGCCCCGCTATTGGCCAGGACTCTAGGCGATCAAGAATGGCGCCGCCCGGAAAGCCACGCCTCTCCGATGGCGAGCGGAATTGGCCCCGGGATACGTCGAACCGGCGTCTGTGCGAAGGTGAGGACGCGCCACGGAGCCGCGCTTCATCGTCCGGAAGGGGCATACTGAAAGCCCCCGCCACACCCGAGCCGCCGCTCCAATGGGCCAAGAGATCGCCTCATCCCAGTTCACCGAGCAGGATTACGCGACATTCGCGCAGCGCCTGCGCGCGGAGACCGAACTCCTCGCCCAGTGGCTCGCCGACGGCACCCTGGAGTGCGAAGGGGTCACCAGCGGTTTTGAGCTGGAGGCCTGGCTGGTGGGCCCGGACATGCGACCGGCCCCGCGTGTGGAGGCCTTGCTCGCTCGCCTCGACGACCCGTCGGTGGTTCCCGAGCTTGCCACCTTCAACGCCGAGATCAATGGCGCCGCGGTCCCCTTGACTGGGGATGCACTCTCCCGCTTGGCGGTAGGACTCGCCACCACCCTGGAGCGCTGCAACGCGGTAGCCGCGGGGCTCGACGCCCGCCTGGCCCTGATCGGCATACTCCCCACCGTGGCGCCCGCTCACCTAACGGTCACCCACATGACCCCCAGGGCCCGCTACCGGGCGCTGAACGACCGCATCCTCGCCCTGCGCCACGAGCGCCCCCTGATCCTCGACATCCAGGGACGCGATCGACTTCACCTAGAGTGGCAGGACGTGATGCTGGAGGCCGCCGCCACGTCCTTTCAGATCCACCTGAAGGTCCCGCCAGACCTCGGGGCCCGGGCCTACAACGCCTCCAAGATCCTGTCCGCGCCCCTGGTCGCCATCGGCGCCAATTCGCCCTACCTCTTCGGCCGCGACCTGTGGGAGGAGACCCGGGTGCCGCTGTTCGAGCAGGCGGTCTCGGTGGGCGGCCCCATCCTCGAGGAGCGGGTGGGCTTCGGCTTCCGGTATGCGGAGCGCTCCGTCCTGGAGACCTTCCAGGCGAACCTGGACCGTTACCCCGTCCTGTTGCCCCAGCTGACGGACGAGCCAGCGGAGCGCCTGGCCCACCTGCGGCTCCACAACGGCACCATCTGGCGCTGGAACCGACCCTTGATCGGTTTCGACGCGGGTGGTCGGCCCCATTTGCGGATCGAGCATCGGGTCCTGCCCTCAGGGCCCACGGTGCCGGACTGCGTCGCCAACGCCGCCCTCTATTTCGGGGCCGTCTGGGACCTGATCCGTGATCCCGAACCGCCGGAGCTCCGCCTGCCCTTCCTCCAGGCCCGCACCGGCTTCTACTCCTGCGCCAGGGAGGGACTGGAGGCCCGGATCGAATGGCTGGACGGCGCTCTGCACCCGGTTCGCGCTATCCTGGCCCAGGACCTATTACCCAGGGCACGCCGAGGCCTGGCCGTCCTGGGCCTGGAGCGGGCCGAGATCGACCATTGGCTCGCGATCCTGGACGAGCGTCTGGCTCTGGGCCGAACCGGTGCCCGCTGGCAGCGGGCCTGGGTGGAGCGGCACGGACCGGACTGGCCGGGCCTCACGGCGGCCTATCTGGAGCGACAGCGCGGGGGCCGCCCGTTGCACGAATGGAGCCTGGACTGATGCCGACTCACCCGATGCTGCAACAGCTCGATCACCTGCCGGAGGGCCTCCTCGCCACCGACAGCCCCGGCCTCGAGGCCCTGCTCGGGGGGCCGACCCTGATCCATCTCGCTGGCGCCCGGGGCCCCGCCCTCTTCGTCTCGGTGTTGATGCACGGCAACGAGACCGTGGGCTGGGACGCCCTGCGCGCCCTTCTCAGGGAGCGTATCGCCCAATTCGGGGAGCCGCATCTGCCCCGGCACTTGAGCCTCTTCATCGGCAATGTCTCTGCGGCGGCCCATGGAGTACGCCGCCTGCCCGGCCAGCCCGATTACAACCGGGTGTGGCCGGGAGCTGAACCCCCCCACACCCCAGAGCACGACATCATGAGCACGGTGGTGGAGACCCTGCGGCAGCGGGGCGTCTTCGCCAGCATCGATCTGCACAACAACACCGGTTCGAACCCCCACTACGCCTGCGTCAACCGGCTAGAAAACCGCTTCCTGCACCTGGCCACGCTGTTCGGGCGCACCGTGGTCTATTTCCTAAGGCCTAAGGGGGTGCAGTCACTCGCCCTGGCGGAGCTCTGCCCCGCCGTGACCCTGGAGTGCGGCAAGGTGGCGGAGACGGCCGGGGTGCGGCACGCGCGGGACCTGGTGGATGCCGCCCTGCACCTCTCGGAGATCCCCGACCACCCGGTGGCACCCCACGACATCGACCTCTTCCACACGGTCGCCCGGATGCAGGTCCCGGAATCCTTGAGCTTCGGGTTCCACCCGGAGGAGGGGGACCTGGTGCTCAACCCGGAGATCGAGCACTACAACTTTCGGGAGCTGCCTGCGGGGACCGCCTTCGGACGGGTCAATGGCCCCGCCGGCGCCGCCGGGCTGCCCTTGGAGGTCCGGGACGAGCAGGGGCAGGACGTGGGACGGCGCTTTTTCGCGGTGGAAGGCGGTGAACTGCGGCTAAGCCAGAGCGTGATGCCCTCCATGCTCACCCGCAACCAGGTGGTGATTCGCCAGGACTGCCTGGGATACCTGATGGAGCGCTACAACGATCACGTGCCCCGGCGGAACTAGCCCTTGCCGCGCGTGAACGCCCCCAAGGCTCAGGCCCGGGGCTGGCCCTGGATCCAATAGCGAATTTGGTACCAGACCCGACCCAGGTGCTCGCGGACCGCATAGGTACTGTCCAAGAAGGCGCGGGCGCTGGGCAGCCAGTCCGTAAAATCTAGCTCCGCCTCCCAGCCCGGGTAGTGGAGAAAGCCGGTGGGCGCCGGGGTGACGCGGATCCCCGCCCGCTCGACCGCCTCCACTGCCCGCGGCAGGTGCCAGGCGCTGCTCACCAGGAGCACGTGCCCGATCCCATCCCGCTCCAGCATGGGCTTGGCGAGGGCCGCGTTCTCCCAACTGGTGCGACTCTCCGCCTCCACCCCCGCCACGGGCACCCCCAACTCGCGCTGGAGTGTTTGTGCCATCAGGGCACCCACGGGGGGCTGATCGTCCGGTGGACTGCCACCGGCCACATAGATCGGCAGGCCAGTCACCCGATGCAGGTGGGCCGCATAACGGATGCGCTGGAGGCTGTGCTCGTCGACGGTGTCGCCGCCATATTCGGGCGCCGGGTCACTGCCCGCCCCCAGCACCAGGATTGCCTGGGCATCCGCGGGGATGGAGCCCTCGGCGAGGGCGGGGGTGGGCTCGAGTGGAACCATGAGCAGGATCGCCACCGCCGGCAGGGTCATCAAGGCGAGGATGGACGCGGTGACGAAGATCAGGAGCCGGGCCATCACCCCACGGGCCAGGACGAAGGCCCCGAGCAGCATCAGGATCAGGATGCCCGGCGGGGTCAGGAGACTCTTGGTGACGGTGTAGAGGTCCATAGGGTCAGATCGGCACCGGCTTTATGGGCCCGACGGGGCATCCGCCAGGTCGCGGAACAGCATGGAGAGCAGCAGGACCGGGGCCGCCACGAGCATGAGCGTAGCCCCGGCCAGGGCGATCCCGAGGCTGGTGCGACGCTGAAGGACGACCAGCAAGAAGAGCAGGGCCGCCACCGCCAGGGCACCTAGGGCCCACCCCAGACCCGGGGTCAACGGCGGCCAAGCGCCCCGGGCCCAGCCGACCGCCCAGGCCACCAGGACCCCGTGGGGGATCAGCATGAAGGCCAGGTTCGGCAGGGCAAAGGGGCGATAGCCGTAGCACTCCTCGGCGTGGCGGTCTAGGGCATGGGCGACGCCGATCAGGCCCATAAACAGGAGGAAGCCAAGGATCAGCGTCAGCCAGACCATGGGCCCGGGCCCTCCAACACGCCTATCCGCCCAGTCGACCCGGCCCGACCCCCGCGACCCCCTGGGCCTGCCGGTCCGCGTGATAGGAGGAGCGCACCAGGGGCCCGCTCGCGACGCTTGAAAAGCCCAGGGCCTCGCCTGCCAGCCGCAGGGCGTCGAACTCCGCCGGGGTCCAGTAGCGACGCACCGGCAGGTGGTCGCGGCTGGGCTGGAGATACTGGCCGAGGGTCAGCATGGCGCAGCCGTGGGCGCGCAGATCCGCCATCACCGCCAGGACCTCGTCAGACTCCTCCCCAAGGCCCAGCATGAGCCCGGACTTGGTCGGCACCTCCGGGTGGGCGGACTTGAAGTCGGCGAGGAGCTTAAGGGAGCCCGAATAGTCCGCACCGGGGCGGGCCTGGGCATAGAGCCGGGGCACCGTCTCCAGGTTGTGGTTGAAGACGTCCGGCACCGCGTCCCCGTCGAAGGCGGCCAGAGCGGTCGCCTCCCGACCCCGAAAATCGGGCACCAGCACCTCCAAGCGGATACCGGGGCAACGGGAGCGCACCGCCCGCAGGCAGGCGGCGAAGTGACCTGCTCCCCCGTCCCGCAGGTCATCCCGATCCACCGAGGTAATCACCACGTAACGCAGCCCCATGGCGGAGATGGACTGGGCGAGGTGCTCAGGCTCCGCCGGATCGACCGGCTGGGGCCGCCCATGGGCCACGTCGCAGAAGGGACAGCGTCGGGTGCAGATGTCGCCCAGAATCATGAACGTGGCGGTCCCGTGGTCGAAACACTCACCCAGGTTCGGGCACTGGGCCTCCTCGCACACGGTGGCGAGCCCGGACTCCCGGAGTACCCGTTTGATGCGGCTCACCCCGGGCCCGACCGGCGCCCGGGCCCGGATCCATTCGGGCTTCCGCAGGACCTCCGCGATACGTTCCACCTTGACCGGGATACGCGCGACCTTGTCCTGCCCCCGCTGATGGGTCGCGGGGGTGGAGCGGGAGGGGGCGGTCAGCGGATTCGGATCGGTCATCGCAAGCGTCTTGACGGCAGCGGTCCTGACCAGAGCGGGCCGGAGCCGAAGTCTAGCACCCTCGGAGCGCCTCCCCGGGGAAGGTTACGACGACGTCGCGGCCTGGAGTCCAAGCGGGCGGCCGGTGTGAGATCCGAGCGCGGCCTAGGGGCTCAACGGCGGCCGCGTCCCGGGGGCCAGCCCATCCAGGGGGGCGGCATCATCCCGGGGGGACCACCCATGGGCCCCGGCATGGGACCGCCGGGGGACGGAACTGGAGCCCCGGGCGGCAGGATAAAGGGCGGCGGCGGAAGGGGCCGACCAGACCTCAGCGACTCCTGGTACTGGTTCCAGGCATTGAGCTTCCACTGCTGGTGCTGACGGAACAGGGCCTCCTGCTGCTGCTGATGAGCCGCAAAGCGCTGCCGCTCCTGGTCCTGAAAGGCGGCAAACTTCGACCGGTCCTGCTCCTGCTTCAGGGCGAAGCCCCCGTCCTCGCGGTCCCGATGGGCCCTGAAGGACTCCCAATCCCGCCGCCACCACTCCTCGCTCAGCGCATCCTCACCCAGGACGGGTGACGCGGTGGCCAGAGGCTCGGGGGCCGCGGGGGTGCTCTGGACGGGTGCCCCGGCCGATGGCGCAGTCGTC
>JBGSUY010000201.1:0-6793 GCA_041753195.1 Chromatiaceae bacterium | reverse complement strand
GGCCCGCATGGCCTGCTCGGCGGCGCGCCGCTCGCTCGGCAGATAGCCGCCCCGGTAGGCCAGGACCCGGGGTGGCCGGCGGGGGTCCCGGTCGAAGCAATCCTTCAGGTACTTGGTGATCACCTCCACCATGAGCCGGGAGCGGGCGAAGCAGATGGCCTTGAGCCCGAGCTTGGCCGAGAGACGGGCGATCCGGGTGGTCTGGGAGCGGGCGGAGGCGCGGATGCCCAGATCCGGGTCGATTACGGGTGGATTCCACAGGAGCAGGTGCCGCTCCCCCTGGGGGGCGCCGCTCTCGGTCAGCGCCGTCACTGCCTCGCCGCACAGCCGGCCCGCCAGCTCCGCCGGGTTGGCGATGGTGGCGGAGGTGAAGAGGAAGGTCGGACTCACCCCATAGAAGCGGCAGATGCGCCGCAGACGCCGGAGCACATTCGCCACATGGGAGCCGAAGACCCCCCGGTAGCTGTGCAGCTCGTCCACCACCACGAACCGCAGCCCCTCGAAGAACTGGGCCCACTTGGTGTGATGGGGCAGGATCGCCTGGTGGAGCATGTCCGGGTTGCTGACCACAATGTCGCCCCGGGTTCGCACCGCCTTGCGGGCATCCCCCGGGGTGTCACCGTCGAAGGTGTAGGCCCGAAGGCCCAGCGAAGCGGCACGGTTGAGCTCGGAGAGCTCCGCCACCTGGTCCTGGGCGAGTGCCTTGGTGGGGAAGAGATAGAGTGCCTTGCAGCCCTCCTTGAGACAGGCGTCCAGGACGGGGAGGTTGTAGCAAAGGGTCTTGCCCGAGGCGGTGGGGGTGGCCACCACCAGGTGTCGACCCGCCTGGGCCAGGTCATAGGCCTGGCGCTGGTGACTGTAGAGCCTAGAAATGTCCCGGGCACCCAGGGCGACCTTGAGCCTGGGGTCCAGGCCCCCGGGTAGCTCGGCCCAGCGGGCGGGACTCTGGGGTCGGGTGAGCTCCCCGGCGATGCGGCCCGGATATCGGGCGGCGAGCCGCTGTCTGAGCAGGACGGCGGGCTCCTCCGCGGGGACCGGGTCGATGGATGACTGCGCGGATGAGGCCATGGCGGGACTCCCAGGGGCTGGATCCCGCGAGTGTTCTGCAACCAGTGGCTCAAAAGCTGAGCCCGCCGGCACCTCAAACCTGAGGTGAGGCTAGAATACTCGCCCATCGCGATACCCAAGAACCCGGAGACCAGATGGCGCTTTATCAGGTATACGGCATCGGCAATGCCCTGGTGGACATGGAGTACGAGGTGGACTACGCCGACCTCGAGGTCCTGGGGGTCGAGAAAGGGGTCATGACCCTGGTGGACGAGGCCAAGCAGTTGGAGGTCATGCTGCACCTGGCGTCCCACCACCATCAGCGAGGCTCCGGGGGCTCCGCCGCCAACACCGTGATCGGGCTCTCCCAGCTCGGCGGCCGGGGCTTCTATTCCTGCAAGGTGGCGGACGATGAGCTTGGCCACTTCTACATGCGGGACCTCATCGAGGGGGGTGTGGACACCAATCACCACACGCGTAAGGACCAGGGCCATACGGGGCGTTGCGTGGTTTTGGTCACCCCGGACAGCGACCGCACCATGTGCACCTTCTTGGGCGTCAGCGGCAACCTGTCGCGCCAGGAGTTGGTGAAGGATGCCCTCCTGGAATCGGACTGGTTCTACACCGAGGGCTATCTGGTCACCTCGCCCTCGGCCCGAGCCCTGTCTATCGAGGCCAAGGCCCTGGCCCAGGCGGCCGGGGTTCGGACCGCCCTTTCGCTCTCGGACCCCAACATGGTCAGGTACTTCCGGGTCGGGCTCCTGGAGATGATCGGCTCAGGCGTCGATCTGATCTTCGCCAACGAGCATGAGGCCAAGGGCATGGCCCAGACGGAAAATCTGGACTCCGCCGTGGAGCTCCTGAAGACCCTCTGCAAGCAGTTCGCCATTACCCGGGGCCCCCAGGGCGCGCTGGTGTGGGACGGGCGGGACCTGATCGAGATCGCCGGGGTCAAGGTGGATGCGGTGGACACCGTGGGGGCCGGCGACATGTTCGCCGGGGCCTTCCTCTACGGCCTGAGTCAGGGCTGGGGTCACCGGCGCGCCGGCGACCTGGCGGCGGCCGCCTCCGCCAAGCTGGTCACCAGCCTGGGACCCCGAATCTCCCGGGAGGAGACCCAGGCGGTACTGCGGGGCTTCCAATAGGCTCGCTTTCAGTGGTTGTGAAAAAATCGTCGCGAGCAGCCCCTTGGGCCCATCGAGGGCGCAAGGAGCCGCGCAGTGAGCGACGAGACATATCAGGTCGATAGGCGAGGAGCGAACGAGCACGCGACGCGGCGGTCGGGGCGCGCAGTCGGTTTTTCACAACCTCTGAGGTCCTGCAACGCATTCGGCGCCCGACCACCAGCGCCGAGATAGGCCCCCGGTTCCGAGACCCGCTGGTCCGGGTAAAATCCCAGCCTCGCGCCGACCCGGAGTCAAACCATGCCCGTCTACGAGTGCTACTGCCCCGATTGTCATACCATCTTCAGCTTCTTCTCCCGCCGGGTGGACACGGAGACCCGCCCCGCCTGCCCCCGTTGCGGCCGACCCAATCTGGACCGGCAGGTGAGCCTGTTCGCCATCAGCAAGGGTCGCCCCGAGACCGAAGGGGGTGGCGTGGGCGGGGACCTCGACCTCCCGGCCGGCATGGACGAGGAGCGGCTGATGCGCGCCTTCGCCTCCCTGGAGGGCGAGATGGGTAATCTGGACGACGAGGACCCGCGCCAGGCCGCCCGGGTCATGCGCAAGCTCTTCGAGTCCGCCGGACTCCGGCTTGGAGACGGTATGGCGGAGGCCATGCGCCGGATGGAGGCCGGCGAGGACCCGGACCAGATCGAGGCGGAGCTGGGGGACGCCTTGGAGTCGGAGGACCCCTTCGCCGCCGCGCTGAGCGGCCAGGGGGCGGCGGAACGGCTGAGACAGCTGCGCCGGGAGCTGCTGCCCGCGGCGCGGGATGAGAACTGGTACCCCCTGAGGCACGCCGAGCCGAATCCCGATCCCGACCCGGCCTAGGCGGGGCGCTTGGCCCCCGCTCAGGGATCGTTTCGACCCTGTACGGGCGCCGGAATGCCCATGTTAAACTCCAAAAAAACCTTCCCCGACCATCGGCAAGGACATGGCAACCCAGAAGACCTTTCTCGTGATCTCGGCGCTTGGGGAGGACCGTCCCGGCATCGTCAATGCAATCTCGAGGATCATCCTCGAGCACGGCTGCAACATCGAGGACAGCCGCATGACGGTGCTCGGCGGCGAGTTCGCCGCCATGCTCCTGGTGGAGGGTAAGTGGAACACCCTGGCGAAGATCGAGAACGCCCTGCCCGAGCTCGAGCGCCAGCTCGGACTCACCATCATCGGCAAGCGCACCGGGGAGCGGGCCACCGGGCGTAACCTGCTGCCCTATGCGGTCGACGTGGTGTCCATGGACCATCCGGGCATCGTCAACAATCTGGCGGGCTTCTTCGCCGACCGGAGCATCAACATCGAGGACATGGCCACAAGCACCTATGCGGCGGCCCACACCGGCACCCCCATGTTCTCGGTGCACATGACCGTGGGCATCCCGGGGGACATGCACATCGGGGCCCTGCGGGAGGAGTTCATGGATTATTGCGACGGGCTTAACCTGGATGCGGTCCTTGAACCCCTGAAGGGCTGACCTCAACCCTGGGTCCGCCAGTCAAATCCAAAAGGAAACCCAGACCCATGAGCCTCAGCATCGGCGACACCGTCCCGGACATCAAGGTCCCCGCCACGGGCGGGCGCTCCCTCAAAGCCTCCGACTTCCGAGGCCAGAACCTGGTCCTCTACTTCTACCCCAAGGCGAGCACCCCGGGCTGCACCCAGGAGGGGCAGGACTTCCGGGACGCGGCGGAGTCCTTCGCCGCCGCCAACACCGTCATCCTCGGTGCCTCCCGGGACGGGCTCAAGGCGCAGGAGGGTTTCAAGGCCAAGCAGGGGTTCCCCTTCGACCTGCTCTCCGACACGGATGAGGCCCTGTGCCGTGCCTTCGACGTCATCAAGGTGAAGAAGATGTACGGCCGGGAGTCCCTGGGGGTGGAGCGCAGCACCTTCCTGATCGACGCCGAAGGGGTCCTGCGCCGGGAATGGCGCGGGGTCAAGGTGAAGGGTCACGTGGACGAGGTCCTCGCCGCCACCCGCGAGCTCGCCACCGCTTGATCCTCGCCACCCTCACCGCGACCTCGGACGCAGCCGCGACGCCACCCCTGGCGACCCAGGGGCAACATGCGGCGCGCCCCATTCGGTGCCCGGCCCAGGTCAGTTTTGGGCTCCAGCCCGAACCAATTCCCTAGCCGGCTCCGAAGCCCCCGCCACTCGCCACTCGCTACTCGCCACTTCCCCCATGATCAAGCGCGAAAACGACAAGACCTGCCTCTTCGTCCTCGACACCAACGTGTTGATGCACGACCCGAGCTCCATCTTCCGCTTCCAGGAGCACGACATCTTCCTGCCCATGGTGGTGCTGGAAGAGCTGGATCGGGGCAAGAAGGGGATGTCCGAGGTGGCCCGCAACGTCCGCCAGGCCACGCGCTTCCTGGACCAGCTCCTGGTCAACGCCGACAAGGACGAGATCGACGCCGGCCTGCCCATCGGCCCCATCTCGGTCAACGGCGGCGGCATCCTGCTGCCGGCCACCGGGCGACTCTTCTTCCAGACCGAGCACCTGGATTTGCGGCTGCCGGACTCCCTGCCGGGTACGCTCCCGGACAACTACATCCTGGGGACCGCCCAGGCCCTGCGGGGCTTAAGGCCCGATCGGCAGGTCATCATCGTCTCCAAGGACATCAACCTGCGCATCAAGGCGGCGGTGCTCGGGATCCCGGCGGAGGACTACTCCAACGACCAGGTGCTGGACGACGTCACCCTCCTCTACACGGGGATGGAGGCCCTGCCGACGGACTTCTGGGAGCATCACGAGAAGTCGGTGGACGCCTGGAAGGAGGAGGGCCGCACCTACTACCGCATCAAGGGGCCGGACGTCGCCGAGTGGTATCCCAGCCAGTGCCTTTATCTTGGAGATGACGCGAGCTTCGAGGCCATAGTCCGCAAGAAGACGGCCGCGACCGAGGCGGTGATCGAGCTGGTGGACGACTATCGCCTGCCCCGCCACAACTGCTGGGGGATCAATGCCCGCAACCGGGAGCAGAACTTCGCGCTCAACATGCTCATGGATCCGGACCTGGACTTCGTGACCCTGCTGGGCACCGCAGGCACCGGCAAGACGCTGCTGGCGCTCGCCGCCGGTCTCGCCCAGGTGCTGGACCGCGGCATCTACAAGGAGATCATCATGACGCGGGTCACGGTACCGGTGGGTGAGGACATCGGCTTCCTGCCCGGCACCGAGGAGGAGAAGATGACCCCCTGGATGGGCGCCTTGATGGACAACCTGGAGGTGCTGACCCAGCCTCAGGGGGGCGACTGGGGCCGCGCCGCCACAAACGACCTGATCCGCAACCGCATCCGCATCCAGTCGCTCAACTTCATGCGCGGGCGCACCTTCCTGAACAAATACATCATCCTGGACGAGGCCCAGAACCTCACCGCCAAGCAGATGAAGACCCTGATCACCCGCGCCGGCCCCGGTACCAAGATCGTCTGCCTCGGCAACATCAGCCAGATCGACACCCCCTACTTGACCGAGACCACCTCGGGCCTGACCTATGTGGTAGATCGCTTCAAGCACTGGCCCCACGGGGGCCATATTACCCTTGTGCGCGGCGAGCGCTCCCGGCTCGCCGACTTCGCATCCGAGGAGTTGTAGGGCGCGCCGTTCGGGGGGCGGATCGAATCACCATCACTGAGAGAACCACCATGAAGACCAAGCTGATTACCACCCTGCTGCTCACCCTGGCCGCCTTCCCCGCCCTGGCGGCCGACAAGCTCAACGTGGTCTACCACGTTTCCGAGGCAGAGAAGGTCCCGTTCGTGCTCGGCAACATCCAGAACCACATCGATGGCGTCGGCGGACCCGAGAATGTCCATATAGCGCTGGTGGTCCATGGCCCGGCCATCAACGCCTTCAATGACATCGAGACAACTGAGAAGGTTCGCACCAACCTGGCGAAGCTCAAGGAAGAGGACGTCCATCTGTATATGTGCGGCAACACCCTCAAGGGCTTCAAGCTCACCCTGGACGAGCTGGTACCGGGCTTCGTGGAGGTCCCAGAGGGCGGCGTCACCAAGATCGCCGAGCTGCAGTCGCGGGGCTACGTCTACATCCGCCCCTGACACCGTGGCCGAGGCCCGGTCCGTCACATCCGAGCTGGAACGCTTCGCCCGGGAGACCCTCGGCTGCCGGTGCGAGGCCGAGGTCTTCGCCCGGGTCGAGGACGAGCCCTCCCCCCTGCCGGCGCTGCCTGAGATCCGCCGCCGCATCGCCGTCGGCGGGCGGCTCCTGATCTATCTGGTGGAGGCCCCGGATGCGATGCGGGCGGCATCCGGCCTCGCGGCCTGGGTTAAGACCGGACTGGCCGAGCGGGACGGGCGCGGGATGAACCGGCTGCGGCTTGTGGTTGCACTCGATGATCCGAGGCCGGAGGCGGTCGCGATGATCGAGTCCGCCTTCCGTTGGTTGCCGGATCTGGACGACCGGGTGCATCTGCACGTCCTGGCCACCGCGGCCCTGGCAGGCATCTGAGCCGGTCCAGGGCCCCACGCCTTCATGACCCAATCCGCCCAGGGCTCGGACCCGACCTCGGAGCAGACCGGGCCGCGCCCCAATCGGCTGCGGGGCTGGATCATCAACC
>JBGSUY010000200.1:0-12087 GCA_041753195.1 Chromatiaceae bacterium | reverse complement strand
GGCTCCACGTGGTGGGCACGGAGCGCCACGAGTCGCGGCGCATCGACAACCAGCTCCGGGGCCGCTCGGGCCGCCAGGGGGATCCGGGCTCCAGCCGCTTCTACCTCTCGCTCGAAGACAACCTGATGCGCATCTTCGCCTCGGAGCGGGTCTCCAGCATGATGCAAAAGCTCGGCATGCAAGAGGGCGAAGCCATTGAGCACCCCTGGGTGACCAAGGCCATCGAGAACGCCCAGCGCAAAGTGGAAGGCCGCAACTTCGACATCCGCAAACAGCTCCTGGAATACGACGACGTGGCCAACGACCAGCGCAAGGTGGTCTACCGTCAGCGCCGGGAGCTGATGGACAGCGCCGACGTCTCAGATACTGTCGAGGCCATGCGCGCGGACATCCTCACTCGCACCATCGACGCCCACATTCCCCCCCAGAGCCTGGAGGAGCAGTGGGACCTGCCGGGTCTGGAGGTCACGCTGAAGGAGACCTTCGGCGGCGACTGGCCCGTCCGCCAGTGGCTGGAAGCGGACGACTCGCTCCATGAGGAGACCCTGCGCGAGCGCATCCTACAAACCCTCAACGAGCGCTACGCGGACAAGGAGAAGGTGATCGGAGCCGAGACCATGCGCCAGATCGAGAAGGCGGTGATGCTCCAGACCCTGGACACCCAGTGGAAGGACCACCTGGCGGCCATGGACTACCTGCGCCAGGGGATCCACCTGCGGGGCTATGCCCAGAAGAATCCCAAGCAGGAATACAAGCGCGAGGCCTTCGAGATGTTCTCGGCGCTGCTCGACAGCATCAAGCAGGAGGTGGTCGGCACCCTGTCCAAGCTCCAGATCCAGACCCCGGACCTGCTCTCCGACCTGGGGCCCGCCCCTGCCCCGGCCCGGGACTTCGAATTCCAGCACGAGGAGTTCAAGGGCTTCGGCGAGCCCGAGGATGCCGAGCTCGACGCGGAATTCCGTGCCCAGGCGGTTGCCGAGGGCATCCCCCATCAGCCCTTCGTGCGCGACGGCCGCAAGGTGGGGCGCAACGAGCCCTGTCCCTGCGGATCGGGCAAGAAGTACAAGCAGTGCCACGGCAAGGTCGCCTGAGGGCGCGCCATGGATACAGAGACGCTTCCATTCACGCCCGTGGCCGGCATTCGCCTGGCGGCCACCGCCGCCGGCATCCGCTATCGGGACCGGGACGACCTGGTGCTGGTGGAGCTGCCGCAGCAAGGAAGCTGCGCCGCCACCTTCACCCGTAATGCCTTTTGCGCCGCGCCGGTGACCTTGGCCCGGTCCCACCTGGCCGCGGCCACGCCGCGTTGGTGGCTGATCAACTCAGGCAACGCCAATGCCGGCACCGGTCCCAGGGGACTCGCCGACGCCGAGGCTAGCTGCCAGGCGGTCGCGGATCTCACCGGGAGCAAACCGGCGCAGGTGCTGCCCTTCTCCACGGGCGTGATCGGCGAGCACCTGCCCGTGGGGCGCATCACCGCCACCCTGCCGAACCTGGTCGCCCACCTCGACCCGTACGGCTGGCCCCGGGCGGCACGCGCCATCATGACCACCGACACGGTGCCCAAGCTGGTCTCCCGCCAGTTCCAGGTGGCCGGGCGCACCGCCACCCTCACGGGCATGGCCAAAGGGGCCGGCATGATCCGCCCGGACATGGCCACCCTGCTCGCCTTCCTGGCCACGGACGCGGCGGTGGATCCAACCCTGCTCCAGCGCTGCCTCAAGGACGCCGTGGACGGCTCCTTCAACGCCATCACGGTGGACGGGGACACCTCCACCAACGACGCCTGCGTGCTCGCCGCCACCGGGGCCCTGGGCAATCCGCTCATCACGGATGCCGACGGCGCCGATGGCGCCTCCTTCAGGTCCGCCCTGGAGGCCCTCTGCCTGGACCTGGCCACCGCCATCGTGCGCGACGCCGAGGGGGCGACCAAGCTGGTGCGGGTGGCCATCGAGGGGGCCCTGGACCTGGCGGAGGCCCGGCGGGTGGCCTACACCATCGCCCACTCGCCCCTGATCAAGACCGCGCTGTTCGCCTCGGACCCCAACTGGGGGCGCATCCTGGCGGCGGTGGGCCGCGCCGGCCTCGACGCCCTGCGGATCGACCGGGTGCGGATCTGGCTGGGCCCGGTCCTGATCGTGGAGGCGGGTGGACGGGCCGAGGACTACACGGAGGCGGCGGGGGCCGCGGTGATGCGGGAGCCTGAGATCCTGATCCGCATCGCCCTGGGCCGCGGCGAGGTCGCGACCCAGGTCCTGACCTGCGACCTCTCCTACGACTACGTGCGCATCAACGCCGAGTACCGCTCCTGAAGCAATTCCTAAGGATCGGATCAGAAACCACTTGAGCACCCTTAGGTGCCCTTCGCGACTTATGGGTTGGGATCCTCCAGGACGCTGTCGACACGTTGCTTCTGAACCTTGACTAGCCAGATCCATGTCATGGCCGGGGCCATCGCGGATCCTGAAGGTCGCATCCTGGTAACCCGCCGACCCGAGCATGTCCACCAGGGGGGCCTCTGGGAGTTCCCTGGCGGCAAGCTGGAGCCGGGGGAGGACCCCGAGCAGGGTCTCGCCCGCGAGCTGGCGGAGGAGCTGGGGGTCAGGGTCCTCGCCAGCCGGCCCCTCATCCGGATCCATCACGACTACGGAGACCGCCACATCCAGCTGGACGTCCGCCGGGTGTCGCGCTACGAGGGCGTTCCCCAGGGTCTGGAGGGCCAGCCCCTCGCCTGGCTCCAACCCCAGTCCATGGACCCCAAGGCCTTCCCCGCGGCGGATCGCCCCATCATCACGGCCCTGCGGCTCCCCCAGTTGCTGCTCATCACGGGCCCTGACCCCCGATTCCCGGAGTCCTTCCTGTCGCGCCTGGAGGCGTCCCTCGCCAGCGGCATCCGGCTGGTTCAGCTGCGCGCCCATGAGCTTGAATCCGCCGCCTACCGCCACCTCGCCGAAGAGGCCTTCGCCCTGTGCGAGACCGCCGGGGCCCGACTGCTACTCAATCGGGACCCGCGCGAGTTAGAGGGTGTCCCCAGGCACGGGCTCCACCTGCGCGCCCGCGCCCTCGCCGCCTTGCAGCATCGACCCGGACCCCCGGATAACCTGATCGGCGCCTCCTGCCACGACGCCTTCGAGCTGACCCGGGCCGCCGCCCTCGGCCTCGACTATGCCCTGCTCTCACCCGTGCGCGCCACCGCCAGCCACCCCGGACTCCCACCCCTGGGCTGGACCCGCTTTGCCGAGCTGGTGGACCCCGCCTCCCTGCCGGTCTTCGCCCTGGGTGGCCTAAACGCCAGGGACCTCGGCGATGCCTTCCGGCACGGCGCCCAGGGGATTGCCGCTATCCGAGGCCTTTGGCCCGAATCGGGAGGCCACGGGTAAAGGTGACCGCCCCATTGACCCCCGCGATCCGCGGACTGGAGCCGAACGGTACCCGGCGCCTCGAGCGGTCCCTGGTTGCCCGAACCGTGACAAGCTCGGGCATCCGGCGCAACCTGGATTATCTGCCCGCCAGGGCCCGGCCCCCTCAAAGAGTCCCCGGAGAGCCATGACTGCACCGCCCCATGCATGAGCTCTCCATCTGTCATCAGTCTGGCCGACGCCGGCACCCAGGCTGAGGCAAGCCTCGGCCAATTTGACCACCCGCCCTAATGGGTGTAAGAAGAGGCGCGGCGTTTCGGGGCTCGGTCGAGTGGCCCGGACGTTAGATTTCCACACGTCGAATTCAGAGAGAAATCGGAACCAAACCGGAGGAAGTCCCCTGTGTCCCTGATACCTATTAAGATCCTGTCCGTTGCATCACTGGCCGCCGTCGTCGGCTTCACCGGCTACGTACCGCCCGTCCAGGCATTCAATTTCGGGGACATGATGAACCCAGGCCGCTGGATGGGTGGCGGCAAGAACCGTGACCGATACGACGACTACGGCGATTACGGAGACTACGGCGGTCCCTGGGGCGGTGGCCCCTATGGTGGTGGCCCCTATGGTGGTTACGGTGGTGGTCCCTACGGGGGTGGACCCTATGGTGCGCCCTTTGGCGGCGGTTATGGGATGCCTGGATACGGCGCCCCCGGGTACATGGGCGCCCCCATGGCCGCTCCAGCCCCGGCGGCCCCCGCCGCACCGGCTCAATCAAGCTCAAGCAGCCAGAGCGAGATCGATGCCCTAAAGCGGCGCATCGAGGAGCTGGAGGCCGGCAAGCAGAGCCAGCCGGCGCCCGCCGCGGATTGGCCCTCCGCACCCGCCTTCCGGCCCATGAATCAATATTGAGGGTAGACGAGCCGATCCGACAGGGATCAGACCCCGCCCCTGGCGGGGTCTTTAGTTTGGCGTAGTTTCGGGCTCAGCCGGCCCAGGGACGCCCCAGCTCACGATGCCCCGAGCCGGCGGCGACTCGACTCTCATCCGCACCCCTGATTCCCCTCCCTCGCCCCTGAGGACATGTTTCCATGTACATCCCCAAGCCACCGCTCAACAAACTCCTGATGGTGCTCGCCCTCGGCCTCGCGCCGATCCCGGCCCAGGTGGCCGCGGCGGGCGGCTACGCCGTCCACGAGAGCGAGGCGGCCTTCGACGACGTGCTCGAGGGCCTCAAGCTGGCGATCGAGGAGCGGGGCATGTACATCAATAACGTGATGCACATGGGGGAGATGCTGGAGCGCACCGGCAAGGACCTGGGGATGGACACACCCATTTATCGGCGTGCCGAGTCCATCGAATTCTGCAGCGCCATCCTGTCCCGGGAAATGACCAGTGAGAACCCGGCGCGAATCGTCAATTGCCCCTTCATCATCAGCGTATACACCCTGCCGGACAGGGAAGGGACGACCTTCGTGGCCTATCGGGAGGTACCCCAGGACCAGGTGGATGGCAGCGCCGTCATGGCCAAGATCGCCGCCATGCTGAAGGGCGTGGCGGCCGCCGCGGCGGCCTGGTAGCTTCATCCCCCGGGATCCCTTCAACCCGAAGGCATCGGGTCACCTGGACTCGGTGCTATCATCAGCGCCCCGGCGGCCCACAGGCGGGGGCCGTCCCAGCGAACAACGGTGAGCGGATGAAGGTCGGCATCTTGGCGGGGGGACTGGGCACCCGTCTCGCGGAGGAGACCGAGGTCAAGCCCAAGCCCATGGTGGAGATCGGCGGCCAGCCGATCCTGTGGCACGTGATGATGCACTACTCCCGCTACGGCTATCGGGAGTTTGTCATCGCCCTGGGCTACAAGGGCGAATACATCAAGCGCTGGATGCGGGAGTTCTCCACCCTGCACAGCAACATGACGGTGGAGACCGGCAGCGGCACCGTCACCCTGCACGACAAGCACCAGCAGGACTGGACCGTGGACCTGGTGGACACGGGCCAGGACACCGCCACCGGGGGGCGCATCAAGCGCCTCAAGGACTGGATGGGCGACGGCACCTTCATGCTCACCTGGGGAGACGGCGTCTCCGATGTGGACCTGGACGCCCTGCTGCGCTTCCACCGCTCCCATGGCCGGCTCGCGACCCTGACCGCGGTGCGCCCCCCGGCCCGCTTCGGTCACCTGGAGCTCGACGGGGACCGCATCGCCGAGTTCACGGAGAAGCCCCAGACCAGCGAGGGCTGGATCAACGGGGCCTTCTTCGTCCTGGAGCCGGGCGTCTTCGACTACATCGACGGGGATGCCACCCAGTGGGAGAAGGAGCCCCTGGAGCGACTCGCGGCAGAGGGCCAGCTCATGGCCTACCGCCACGAGTCATTCTGGCAGTGCATGGACACCATCCGCGACAAGAAGCTCCTGGAAAAGCTGTGGGCCGAGGGCTCCGCCCCCTGGCGCACCTGGGCCTAGACTGAGCACACAAGCAACCGCAGGATCCACCCATGCGCGTACTCGTGACCGGACACAACGGCTATATCGGCACCGTGCTGGTGCCCATGCTGCTCGAGCGCGGCCACCAGGTGGCGGGGCTCGACACCGACTATTTCGCCTCCTGCCTCTTCACCGGGTCCCTCCCCGAGATCCCCCAGTTGCAGAAGGACATCCGCGATCTGGAGGCGGACGACGTCCGGGGATTCGACGCCGCCATCCACCTGGCCGGGCTCTCAAACGACCCGCTGGGGGACTACAAGCCCAACCTCACCGAGGAGATCAACGAGCAGGCCGCGGTGCACCTGGCCCAACTCGCCAAGGCGGCGGGGGTGAGGCGCTTCCTGTTCGCCTCCTCCTGCAGCAACTATGGGGCCGGCGGGCTCGACTTCCTGGACGAGCAGGCGAGCTTCAACCCGGTCACCCCCTACGGCATCTCCAAGGTCCGGGTGGAGGCGGCCCTCACCGCGCTCGCGGACGCGGATTTCTCACCCACCTACCTGCGGGCATCCACCGCCTATGGTCTCTCGCCCCTGATCCGCTTCGACCTGGTGATCAACAACCTCACGGCCTGGGCCTTCACCGAGGGGCTCGTCTATCTCAAGAGCGACGGCACACCCTGGCGCCCTGTGGTGCACGTGGAGGACATCGCCCTTGCCTATGTCGCCGCCCTGGAGGCACCCCGGGAGCTGGTCCACGACCAGGCCTTCAACGTCGGGACCACCACCGAGAATTATCAGATCCGGGAGCTCGCCGAGATCGTGCGCGACGTAGTCCCCAACTGCCGCATCGAGTTCGCCCCCGACGCCGGCCCCGACACCCGCTGCTACCGGGTGGACTGCAACAAGATCGCCCGCACCCTGCATGGCTTCAAGCCCCAGTGGACGGCGCGCCGGGGCGTCGAAGAGCTCTACGATGCCTACAAGACGGTGGGCCTCACCCTGGGCGACTTCGAGGGGGAGCGCTACAAGCGCATCGCCCACGTCAAGAAGCTGGTGAACGACGGGGCCCTGGACGGCGACCTACGCTGGACCGGCACACCCGCCTGAGCGTCCTCCAGCGCACCCGCCCACACCGAAAGGAACTTACCTTGGCGCGCATCGAAGGCTGCCGCTCCTGCGGACACCCTGAACTGGCCCAGGTCCTGGATCTGGGGCTCTCCCCCATCGCGGATCGGCTGGTCAGCGCCGACCGGCTGGATGAGCCGGAGCCGCGCTTTCCACTGGAGCTGGTCTTCTGCCCCGCCTGCGGCCTGCTCCAGATCCGGGAGACGGTGGACCCCGAGATCCTGTTCTGCCAGGACTATCCGTACTATTCGTCCTTCTCGGACGAGCTGGTCCGGCACTCCCGGACCAACGTACTGGAGCTTATCCAAACCCGCGGGCTCGGGGCCGGGAACCGGGTGATCGAGCTCGCGAGCAATGACGGCTACCTGCTCAAGCATTACCTGGAGCACGGCATCCCGGTGCTCGGTATCGACCCCGCCGAGGGACCGGCCCGGGCGGCGGAGGCGGCGGGGGTACCCACACGCAAGACCTTCTTCACCCGGGGGCTTGCCGGCCAACTGGTGGCCGAGGGCTTGAGGGCCGATGTCATCCATGCCAACAACGTGCTAGCCCATGTCGCGGACACCAATGGCTTCGTGGCGGGGCTCGCGGCGCTGGTCAAGGAAAACGGGGTCATCGTCATCGAGGTTCCCTATGTGAAGGACCTGGTCGATGAGGTGGAATTCGACACCATCTACCATCAGCACCTGTGCTACTTCTCGGTCACTGCCCTGGATCGGCTGTTCCGCCGCCATGGGCTCTATCTCAACGAAGTCCGTCGCCTGCCGATCCATGGGGGATCCCTCAGGCTTTACCTCGAGCCCCAGCAGCGGGTGGGCACATCGGTGACAGACCTGCTGGGGCTGGAGCGCGAAAGCGGCCTGGATCGGCTCGACTACTACCTGGACTTTTCCCGGCGGGTGGAGAGGGTCAGGCGCGAGCTGCTCGCGCTGCTCCAGGGCCTCAAGGGCGAGGGCCGGCGCATCGCGGCCTATGGGGCCGCGGCCAAGGGTTGCACCCTGATCAACACCATCGGGATCGGCCCAGAGCTCATCGACTATGTGGTGGACCGCAACGTCCACAAGCACGGGCGTTTCATGCCCGGCCAGCGCCTGCCCATCGTCGGCACCGAGCAGCTCCTGGAGGACCAGCCGGACTACTGCCTGCTGCTCGCCTGGAACTTTGCGGACGAGATCGCCGCCCAGCAGGCGGACTACCGGCGGCGGGGCGGGCGCTTCATCGTGCCGGTCCCGGAGCCCCGGATCCTGGGAGCCTGAGTTGAGCGAAGACTTCTGCCCAAGCTGCGGCAATCCTGGGATGCGGGTCTTCCACGAGGCCCCCGTTGTCCCCACCAACAGCTGCATCCTGATGGAGACCCGGGCGCAGGCCCTGGCCTATCCCAGAGGCGCCATACGGCTCGGTTTCTGCGACGCCTGCGGCTTCATCTCCAACCTGGCCTTCGACCCGGCACTCACCGAATACTCCGGGCGCTACGAGGAGACCCAGGGCTTCTCGCCCACCTTCAACGCCTTCCACCGGGCCTTGGCGGAGCGCCTGATCGAACGCTACGACCTGCACGGAAAGGACATCGTGGAGATCGGCTGCGGCAAGGGCGAGTTTCTGATGCTGCTCTGCGAGCTGGGGCCCAACCGCGGGGTGGGATTCGACCCTGGGGTGCACCACGAGCGCATCCAGGGTCCCGCCGCCGAGCGGGTACGCTTCGTGCCGGATTTCTACTCCGAGGCCTACGCGGAGGTCCAGGGGGACCTCTTCATCTGCAAGATGACCCTGGAGCACATCGCCCCCACGGGGGACTTCATGCGAAGCTTAAGGCGCGCCATCGGGGATCGGATCGGCACCCTGGTGTTCTTCCAGATCCCGGAGACGCTGCGGATCCTCGAAGACTGCGCCTTCGAGGACATCTACTACGAGCACTGCTCCTATTTCTCCCCCGGCTCCCTGGCGCGGCTCTTCCGGCGCAGCGGATTCGAGGTCCTCACCCTCTCCAACGAGTACCAGGGCCAATACCTCACCATCGAGGCCAGGGCCGCCGCCGAGCCGGTGGCCCCCCAGTCTCTGCCGGAAGAGCGGGACCTGGGGCGCCTGCGCGACCTGGTGGGGAGCTTCCCGGGACGCTTTGCCGCGAAGCGGGCCCAGTGGGAGGGACGGATCCGCGACGCGGCGGCGAAGGGTCGGCACATCGTCCTCTGGGGCTCGGGCTCCAAGGCCGTGTCCTTCCTCACCACCCTGGAGCTCGGCGACGCCATCCGGTACGCGGTGGACATCAATCCTTACCGGCACGGCCACTTCCTCCCCGGCTCAGGCCAGGAGATCCTCGCCCCCGAGGACCTCAGGACCTACAAGCCCGATTTGGTGGTGATCATGAACGCCGTCTACCGGCAGGAGATCGCCCGGGACCTGGAACGTCTGGGCCTCGCGCCGGAGCTGGTCGCACTTTAGGCGGTGTTGCGCTGCTGGGACATCCATCGGAGTGGCGCCCCGCCGCGACGAGACCCGGTCGGCGGCCCTGTTCGAGAGGGCGAATCGCGCCGACGGCGGTGCCCCGACCTGTTTGCCTGCCATTGATCTCGACTGCCAATCCTCGCTCATGGATTCCTCCGAACCGCTGATCTGCCCGGTGTGCGCCGGCACGGGCCTGATCCATTGCCTCACCATCCCCCGGGTGCCGGTCTTCTGCAACGTCCTCTTGGCTACCCGGGAGGCGGCCCTCGCGGCCCCCACCGGGACCCTGGACCTGCGCTTTTGCCGCGGCTGCGGCCACCTGCACAATGCCGCGTTCGACCCTGAGGTCCTCCGGTACTCGGCGGATTACGAGAACAGCCTGCACCACTCCCCGCGATTCCAGGATTTCACCCGCACCCTGGCCACAGCGCTCCATGCCCGGCATGGTCTGGCGGGCAAAACGGTGGCGGAGATCGCGAGCGGCCAGGGGGACTTCCTGCGGGAGCTTGCGGACCTCTCGGGCTGCCACGGAATCGGATTCGACCCGGCCTACCGTGGACCCCCCGGGATACAGGGCGGCGTCGAGATCATCCCGGAGCACTACTCGGATCACCACGCCCGGCGGGCAGCGGACCTGATCCTGTGCCGCCACGCCCTCGAGCACATCGCCCAGCCGGCCGCCTTCATCCAGATGGTGCGCCGCGCCATCGGCACCCGCCCCACGGCGGTCTATTTCGAGGTGCCCGATGCGCGCTTCACCCTGCGGGACCTGGGTGTCTGGGACCTGATCTACGAGCACTGCGGCTACTTCACCCGGGAGTCCCTCCGCCGGGTCTTCCGGGATGCCGGGTTCCAGGTGGATGGGGTGGAGAGCGTCTTCGGCGGCCAATTCCTGGGCCTGCACGGACATCCGGCGGACCCCGGGTGTCAGGGCTCGGGCGCCGACTCGGACGATGAGGTCGACCTCGAGGGACTGGTGACCCTGGTGGCCGCATTCCAGCGGGCCTACCAATCCAAAGTCGCCCACTGGGAGTCCGAGCTCAGGGACTTCGCCGGCTCGGGGGGCCGGGCCGTGGTCTGGGGCGCGGGCTCCAAGGGGGTGAGCCTGGTCAACACGGTGGCGGGCTCCGCCGCCATCGCCGCCCTGGTAGACATCAACCCGCTCAAGCACGGCCGCTTCTGCCCGGGCACTGGCCACCCGGTGGTGGCGCCGGCTGAGCTCTCCGCGATCCGCCCGGCCTGGGTGCTGGTGCTCAACCCGCAATACCGCGAGGAGATCGCGGCGCAGCTCGAAGGGCTGGGAGTCCACGCCGAGGTCCTGGTGGACGAGTCCCCATGAGCGCGCCGGCACGCGTCCTCCTCTTCTCGCAGCGGGGGCGGGCGCCGCTGATCTCGCGCTGCTTCTCCTATGAGCTGGAGGACAGCATCGCGGCCGTGGACGCGGTGGACCTCATCGCGCCCGGCTATCGGCATGCCCTGGGCGATCTGGTCTACCGGGCCGTGAACAAGGCCGGCCGAGGCACCTCCCTGCTGCGGGACCTAAATCCGGCGGTGAAGACAGTCAGCATCCAGCGTCGCTATCCGTTGTTCTTCGCCGTCTTCCAGTTCGCGACGGACCTACCCACACTGAACGCACTCCGGGGCTGGCGCGAGCGCAGCGAGCAGGCCGTCTGCCTGATCGAGGAGCTGTGGGCCCAGGACCTGGGGCGCTTCGCGGGCCAGCTCGCCATCCTGCGCCGCTTCGACCAGGTGCTCACCAATTGCCGCAGCACCGTGGAGCCCCTGGCCCAGGCCATCGGCCGGCCGGTCCACTACATTGCCCCCGGGATCGACGCGCTGCGCTTCTTCCCCGGCGAGCGGCCGCCGGAGCGCTGCATCGACATCTACAACCTGGGGCGCCGCCATCCGGCCACCCACGCCGCCCTGCTGGATTACAGCCGCTCGCGCCGCCGCTTCTACCTCTACGACACCCTGCAAGGAAACCTCCCTGTCCAGGACCCGGCCCAGCACCGGGAGCTGCTGGCGGAGAAGCTCAAGCGCACGGGCTTCTTCATCGCCAACAAGGCCAAGGCGAACGAGGGCGGCGAGCGCGGCACCCAGGAGGAGGTGGGCTTCCGTTTCTTCGAGGGGGCGGCGGCGGGGACCGTGATGGTCGGTGACCCTCCGGACGTGACCTCTTTCCACGAGAACTTCGACTGGCCCGATGCGGTCGTCCACCTGGCCTTCGGCAGCGGCGACGTCGCCGAGCTGCTCGACGGACTGACCCAAGACCCGGAGCGCCTGGCCCGGATCCGCACCGCCAACGTCAGGAACAGCCTGGAGCGGCACGACTGGTCGGAGCGCTGGGGACAGATCCTCAGATGGACGGGGCTGCCGCCGTTGGAGTCCCTGGAACAGCGACAGGCGCGGCTCCGACGGCTCGCCGAGACCATCATCTGATTCGCGGTGCCTCCCCGCGCTGGACCGCCGGCCCGCCGGCCAGAGGCCGGCGGGCCCAAACCCCGACGCCGGTCAACTGCCGCTGAGCCTCCCGGCCGCCCGTTGCTCCAGGTAGGCCCTCACCATCCGCGGGATCTCCTCCTCCAAGCGATGCTCGGGGGCGAACCCAAGCTCATGCTGAAGCTTGTCCGATGAATACCAGGCATCCCCCGTGAGCTTGGAGAGCCCCACCCGGGTCAGCGGCATGGCCCGACCGCTTGCACGCTCGGCCAGGCTCCCCGACGCGGCGACGGCCCCC